>JAYUJG010000215.1:0-4091 GCA_043765355.1 Acidobacteriaceae bacterium
ACGCATCGCCTACCTCGAAGCCGACGACGACATCGCGTTTCAGGACGTGGCTGACGTAATCGCTATTGCGCGGATCGCAGGCGTTGATCGAATGGGGCTGCTGACGGAAGACGGAAAGCATTTGCCGATGGTGGGGTAGGTGATTGTGTGGTGACGGGGCTTCGCCCCGTACAGCGGGGCAGAGCCCCGCCACCACACGAGCTGTTTCCTGGTTGTCAATCTCTCGCCCGGTTCTTAATCCAAATCGGCGACCCCATAAATCCAAACCCCTCCCGAATCTGGTTCTCAAGAAACCGCTGATAGGAAAAGTGCAGTTTCACCGCCCGATCCGTAAACAGCACAAACGTAGGCGGAGCCACTCCCGCCTGCGTCATGTAATAAATCCTCACGCGCTTGCTCACTGGAACCGAAGCGCGGTCGAAATCAACTTTCTTGAGGAAGCGGTTCATCTCGCCGGTCGAAACACGCTTGCGCCGCTCGGCCGCCACCTTCTCAATCAGCGGAAGAATTTTCTCCACACCCTTGCCCGTGCTCGCGGAAAGAAAGATCACCGGAGCGTACGCCAAAAACTTAAGCCCATATCGCAGCCGTTCTTCATAAAGAGCGCGATCCTGCGGACGCTTGTCATCCTGAATCCGCGCCGTCCGAGACTGGCTGATGGCGCGCTTCTCGCCGCTCGCCACCAGGTCCCATTTATTGACGAGAATAATCACCGACCGGCCGCTCTCATGCGCATAGCCCGCGATGTTAGCGTCAAGTCCGCTCGCGCCCTCGGTGGCATCGACCATGAAAAGCACGATGTCTGCGTCTTCAATATTTTTGCGCGAAAAAACCACGGATAGCTTCTCCGCCATCAGCCGCGTCTTGCCTTTACGGCGGATCCCGGCTGTATCCACAAAACGAATATCGCGCCCACGGTACCGTATGACTTCATCAATCGAATCGCGCGTAGTTCCCGCGATCGGCGACACGATAGCGCGCGCCTTCCCCACAAGTTGATTCAGCAGCGTCGACTTGCCCACATTCGGATGCCCAATGATCGCAACCTTGATCTCATGCGGCTCCTCAACAACCGGAAGGGTTTCCCCCGTGCCGTCCTCCGCGTCCTCAGTGTCCTCCGTGGTGACAGGTCTTGACTTTGGCAGCACCAGAAGTATCGCGTCCAGCAAATCGTCAATCCCGCGCCCGTGCTCGGCCGAGACAGGAAACATTTCCCGCATCCCCAGCACATAAAACTCGCTGAGCAAAGGATCCTGCTTGTCGGTGTCCATCTTGTTGACAGCGAGAAAAAGCGGCTTCCCGGTGCGGGCCAGCAAGCGAGCCAGCTCACGATCCGGACCCGCGATCTCGGTGCGCGCATCGACCACCATGACGATGGCCGACGATTCATCGAACGCAACCTTGGCCTGCTTGAAAATTTCGGACGGAATGAAATCTTTATCGTCGGGGATGATGCCACCCGTATCCACGACGCGAAGCGCATGCCCGCGCCACTCCGCCTCGCCATAGAGCCGATCGCGCGTAATGCCGGGCTCGTCGCCGACAATGGCCCGCCGCGATCCGGTCAGCCGGTTAAAAAGCGTGGATTTGCCGACGTTCGGACGACCGACGATGGCGATAAGTGGAGCTGGCTTTTTTTTGCTCAAGGTCTTTTCATACTTTTCTTTGTGCGCGGTTTGCTCGAAGCCCGCAGCTCACGGCCCGCAGCCGACTACCGCTATTATAGAGACTCCGTGCCTCCCTCATCCCATTCCGCGCCCAATCCCGCGACCGGCGCTGCGCGATTCTCGCTCTACCAGTTTTTTGCCCCGGGCGGGCTGCTCTCGAAAACGCACCCAGCCTACGAATTCCGTCGCGGCCAGTTGCAGATGGCCCAATCGGTGGAAGAGGCGTTGCAAGAAAAACGCCACCTGATCGTCGAGGCCGGAACCGGCACTGGCAAGACTCTGGCCTATCTGCTGCCTGTGATCCGCTCCGGCAAACGAGTCATCATTTCCACCGGCACGAAGAATTTGCAGGAGCAGCTCTTTTTCAAAGATGTCCCCGCGCTCGAACGCGCCCTCTTCCCCGACGGAGACCGCAAACTCAGCGTCTGCTACATGAAGGGACGCAACAACTATCTCTGTCGCAAGAAGCTTTTCGATCTTACCGACCAACCTGTGCTCAGCGGACTGGAAGAAATCGAACACTACCGCGCCATCGCCGCCTGGGAGAAAACAACGCAAACCGGCGACCGCGCCGAACTTGCCGAACTGCCCGAGGCGAGCGCCGTTTGGCACAAGCTCGACGCGCGCGCCGATACCTGCCTCGGCCAAAAATGCAAGGAATTCGACCACTGCTTCATCACCGAGATGCGGCGCCGCGCTGCCGAGAGCGACATCATCATCGTCAATCATCATCTGTTCTTCGCCGATCTCGCCATCAAACTCGATGCTGAAGGCGCCGCCGACGCCGGAGTTCTCCCCGAGTGCGGCTCCGTGATTTTTGACGAAGCGCACGAACTCGAAGACATCGCCGGCAACTATTTCGGAATCTCCGTCAGCAACTTGCGCATGGACGAGCTCACCCGCGACGTCGAACGTCTGCTGCAACGCGAGAAGCTCTACTCGCCACAAATCTCCGGAGCGATTCAATCGGTGCGAGAACGCTCGCAGCTTTTCTTTTCTCTCTTGCCGGCCAGCGAAGGCCGATCCGCTTTCGATTCCCGCCGCGAATTTCTCGAGGAAAACGGCAATGAATTTCTCGCGCTCAACCAATCGTTAAACCGCCTCGGCTCCGAACTCGAGCAACTCCCTCAGAAGCCGGAGGAAGCCTTCACGCTCGCCCGCCGGATACAGCAATTGCAGGTGCAACTCCGCTTCGTAATGGAAAACGAAGATCCCAACACCGTCTTCTGGATCGAGCGCCGCGGGTTTCGTGGAGCGCCCGGCTCTCGTCGAAAACCTGCCGCCGAAACATCTTCGGGTCAACGCACCAATGTTTTTCTGCAAGCGACTCCGATCGAAGTCGGCCAGATTCTGCGCGAGTGCCTGTGGTCAAAACTCGAAACATCGGTGCTCACGTCAGCAACACTGGCCGTCGGCGGCGGCTTCGGCTACATACGCCAACGCCTGGGGCTCGATCACGCGCGCGAACTGATCGTCCCTTCGCACTTCGACTACGAAAGCCAGGCGATCTTGTACGTCCCGCCCAACCTGCCCGACCCGCGCACCCCGCAATTCGCCGCCGAGGCGTCGGGCCTCATCCGGCGCCTGCTGCAGATCACCCGCGGACGAGCCTTCGTGCTCTTCACCAGCCACGCCCAGATGAATGAAATCTATGATCGTCTTTTGGGAGTGATCGATTATCCGATGCTCAAGCAGGGCGACGCTCCAAAGTCCGTGCTGCTAGAGGAATTTCGTCTGACGCCCAACGCCGTCTTATTCGGCACATCTTCTTTTTGGCAGGGAGTCGATGTGCAAGGCGAACAATTAAGCTGCGTGATCATCGATCGCTTGCCCTTCGCCGTGCCGAGCGATCCCGTCGTCGCCGCGCGAGTGAAAGCTATCGATGCCGGCGGCGGCAACGCTTTTTTCGACTACCAGGTGCCGAGCGCGGTGATCACCCTGAAACAAGGCTTCGGAAGATTGATTCGATCGCTGCACGATCGCGGCTTGCTCGCTCTGCTCGATAACCGAATTCTGAAGAAACAGTACGGGCGAGTTTTTGTAGAGAGTTTGCCGCGCTACAGCCGGACGACAGACCTGAAAAAAGTAGAAGAGTTCTTTGGAGCAGATGTTTGAGAAGCACTCGTGTGGTGGCGGGGCTTTGCCCCGCAAACGGGGCGGAGCCCCGTCACCACACAGCCAAGAGTCATGGCATTGGAAGTTCGGCTTTCCATAACCAGAGATAATCAGCCTCCCGGCGCACCAATCCCGCCCGCATGGGATTCTGGCAAATATATTTCATCTTCTCGTTCAAGCTTTCGCTTGATCGCAGCACATGATCGAAAGACTCCTCCTGCCAAACCGGGCCGTGCCGACCGAGAAGCCGGTTGATGAAATGCGCTGATCGACCTTTGATAAGCCGCATCACCTGCGGCAAACTCACCA
>JAYUJG010000216.1:0-4013 GCA_043765355.1 Acidobacteriaceae bacterium
AAGAACCTCACGACCCGACCGTCACTTCAAAAAATCCAGCCCCGGGCGGCTCTGCTCCGCGGGTTGCTCCTGGGTCGCCCGCACGAAATCCTCGTCCACTGCCCCGATGAGCGGATCGAGCCACGCCCAGTCATGCGCAAGCGGTTCGAGGATCACGGCATTGCCGTGGCGCCGAATGCGCACCTCGTCGGTCTCGAAACGGAAATCCCTCGGCAGCCGCACCGCCTGCGAGCGACCCGACCAGAAGACTTTGGCGGTGTTCATTTGAAGGACCTTGATGGATGATATATAGCAAAAGTATATCTCACGCACGAGGATAAGGTCAAGGCTCCTTCTGTCTGCCCCGCTTCGCCCGGCCGCCCTAAATCTTCCAACTGTGCTCTACCCTCAGCATCTCGACGCCAAACCGCCCGGGAGGTCCCTGGCGGCGCGTTCCTGCTTTTTGGAGACCATTCGGTCTCTGGTGCCGCGCAGCGGCGCTCCGGGCGTCTTCTTCGGTTTGGGTGCCGAATTCAAAACCTGTTGTGGGGCGCCGCGACGGTGGGCGGGTCGCGTCCGCGAGCCGTCCACAGGGCGCGAGCGCCAAGCTAGCGGAGAGCTATAGGTTCTTAACTATAGGATACTCCACCAAAGTGCCCGAGCCCTTTCCACCAAAGTGCCCGAGCTTTCTCCACCAAAGTGCCCGAGGATAACTATCTGAACTAACAGGCTTATCAACAGGCAGACCCAAGACCGGGTATTACGGGATTGGATTGAGGAGTTTCGGCACTGGCGGGACGCTGTGATGGAGAGTCAATCCCCTAGCCGACGCCTCCTTCCAGACTGGCAATCCGCCCTGCGAGTAAAGTCGTGGTGGACGCCGCTCCTCTTCCGTTATTCGGGCTCCGGCATAGACGCTCCGCACCTCGCGCAACGCCACGCCAAACACGGCCCGAAATTTATCCATCCGCTTCGGATTGTAGCCCTGCCCGAATTGGCTATGCAGCGCGGCCCATGACACGAATGCCGGCTTGTTGGGTGGGATGCGGTGCAATCGTTGCGCAAGCCACGCGTAGATATCGAGGGCCATTGAGCTGTGTGAGAGCGCCGAAATATGGCCTTCGTTCAGCGGCACAGCGTGCTTAAGCAGGCTCTCGAAATAATCCAGGGACAACCGCACGATGGACGGCCACAGAACCCGTTGCCTATCATCCTTCGGCTGCCAAATGTCGAAGCCCTTGACGATGTCGAGTTTGCCGGTAACTGCCGTGCCCTGCTCGGCATCGGCCAAGCCTAGTCGAATCGTCGATGTCGACAGGCGCGAGAGTTGCTCCTTCACCATGTTCATGGTCCGGCCGCCGGTATCTAGCCGAAGGACCCGGCGAACAAACGCGGTCAGGCTGTCTTCGATTTCGATCTCGTGGGACTGCTCGATAATGGCCCTCTGGTTCAAGTGCATGAGCACCAGACGGCACTTAGGGCCAAAGGGCAACGGCACATCCACCCACTGCCCGTCGGCCGTCTTGGCCTCGCCGGCTTTCAGCCGGAAATCCACCAGCCCATTCGACCGATCCCAGGACACGACGCTGGGGCCAGGGTCCCGATACGGGAAGTAGACCTGGCAAAAAACCGTGTGCTGGTACAGAAGCGTCTGCGTGTCGGTAGCATCGGCGCCAGCCGCGTCAAACAGCCGCCGTTGCATCGGCGTTGGGCCGGAAGCTTGCCGCTTGAGCTTGGTCAGCATTGCCGGGCTGACTATTTCACTCAGCGGAATGGGCCCTTTCATTTCCGTGGTCAACGCCCCCTCCCCCGCCTCTGCTTAAGCATGCTTCTTGGTTGTCATGTAGTCATGAAAGCATGCAAGCATGAAGTCGCTGATGGTTTGTTCCCGCTCGGCGGCTGCAATCTTAATCGCCCGCACCTGGTCCCGAGGCAACCGAATTTGGAGTGGTAGTTGCGTGACCTTTGGCGCCTTGGCGGGTTTGTTGCGTGTCACGACGGCGCGGGGTGTCGCGATGGCTTCCGGGGCTGTCATCAGTTCGGGGCCTAGCGGCGTTGCTTTAGCCATTGGCTACCTTCCTCTCAGATTTCATGCTTGCATGCAAGCATGTTTGTATGTTTACCCAAAGTTTGGCAATTTCTGTGGCCGCCTGTCCTTTGCGATCGATCTCTTGCGGCGCTCGACCGTCGGTGAACGAGGCCGGATAAACGACGCGATTGACCATGATCGATTCGGCCACGGGACCGTGATGGGAGAGGGCGGCGATCGCCTGCGCCGTGATGTTGGTGTTGACGATCGCCTGAGTGACGACGAACAAGAACGGCACACCCAAAGCCCTTAGTCGGCCAACCGTCACCGCGGCGGCCTCTAAATCGTCTGGTGTCGGTTTTACCGGGACGAGTACCAGATCGGCGAGGGCAAAAACATCATCGAGAACGCCGCTAGCATGGGGGGGGGTGTCGATGAACACGTAATTGGCAGCTTGCTTCGCCAGTAGGCCAAGGGCTTGATTCAAGACAGCGACCGGAGCGTCAGGCGGGAGCTCAACCCGCCGTGGCTCTTCTGCGGCCCGTTTTGCGTGCCACTTGTTGACGGTCCCTTGTGTATCGAGATCGATCAGGAATGCCGAATGCCCGTCCTCCGCGGCTTGCACCGAAAGCACCCGGCAAAGCGACGATTTCCCGGAGCCACCTTTCTGCGAATTTACAACGATAGTTTGCATGCAAACATGCTCCACATGAACGCACGCGAGCCACAAAGCATGACTGCATGCTGACATGTAAGCATAGTGTGGCAGGGAGTGATTCGTCAACAATATGTTCAACGGCGACACAAGTGGGTCAGACAACGCTACCGCTCGGCCATCCCCGGTAGGGCGATCAGCGCATCAACTGGCGTTCTCGACGCATTGCATGTAAGGTGTACACCTTAAGTACACAAAGGCCCATTCTACATGCCATCGATCTCCGTCGGTATTCGCGAATTTCGTGCTCGGCTTGCCGAATATCTATTGGAAAGCGATAAGCCCGTGGCGGTCACCCGTCATGGGGCTACGATCGGCTATTTCATTCCGGCGCGCGCGGCGCGCGCCGACTTGGATCGTGCTGCCCTATTAGAAGCGGCGGCCCAAATGGATGCGCTCCTCAAACGGGAAGGCCTTACCGACGCGGAGCTCGATGAGGTCACCCGAGACTTCCGTACGTGGCGCAAGAAGTCGCGGAAGTAGGGGCGGCGCGCGCAATCGTACTGGACGCCAACATTTTGTTGCGCGCCATTCTCGGTACTCGCGTGCGCACGCTGATTGAACGCTACGCGGAACAGGTGATGCTGCTCACGCCACAGTCGTGCGTCGCCGAGACGCGCGAGTACCTGCCATTACTGTGTGTCGAGCGACGTTGGGACCCGGCGCCGGCACTCCAGTTGCTCGATTCCCTGTTGACGGGCATTCACGTTGTTGACAATGCCTCGCTGGTGGACGTTGAAGAGGAAGCCAAGCGGCGCATTGCTTCACGTGATCCCGATGATTGGCCTGTGGTGGCGCTCGCGATTGCGCTGAATGCACCGGTATGGACTGAAGATCGGGATTTCTTCGGCGCCGGAGTGGCGACGTGGACCACGAAGAATGTCGAACTGTATCTGGCGAGAGTATCGTCGTCGTAACTCGCTGACGCGAAACGCTATGGAACCCGACACGGTACCCATGACAAGGTCGCCGAGACTAATCTTCTGGCAGTTGGAAGTTCACTCAGACTTATTCAGGTCTCTAATTTACAATTGAATGTGCGCCGGGAGGAGGGCTTCGAAGGCAGTCCACCCCGCACGCGTGTCCGGGCACAATTTAGTTTTCATGACACGCACTACTTTCTTTCACTGACGGACCCGGAATTCGAAGACAAATACCTCAAGAAAGGTTTGGGTGAATATTCTGTAGGACACGCGGCAATGTGCATAAGTCTGACAGAGCTATTTCACGGCTCCGCCTTTCGGGTTGTCGCCTCAGTCATCACTTCAGATCGGTGCAGAGCATTAAATG
>JAYUJG010000217.1:0-17248 GCA_043765355.1 Acidobacteriaceae bacterium
CGGCGATTCTTCACTTCGGCTTACCCGGTCTAGAAGGCGCCGAATGGCGGGACTCCACTATCTGCTTTTAACCTGCTTCCTTTAACTCCACGGATCAAACACCGCCACCCCCGTGAGCGCCACATCGCGCGTGTTGCGGGTCACTAACGTCAGGTTGTGGTGAATCGCGGTTGCGGCGAGCAGACCGTCGATTACGGCGAGTGGCGATCCCTTTAGCGCCAGAGAGCCAGTGATTCGTCCCCAGCGATCAGCCACTTCCTGATCGATTAGCAGAATGCGGTCTTCGAAGCGGAGGATCAGGTCGCGGCTTAACCAGGCTTCGAGGCGTACTTTGCGTGCAGGGTGGGCGAGAGCCGCGATGCCTTTGCGGATTTCGCCGAGCGTCAGGACACTGAGGAAGAGCAATTCTTCATCGGTCGAGTCCATCCAATCAGCCACGCGCGCATCGGGCCGCGGACGCACCAACTCGGAAAGAATGTTGGTATCAAGCAGGAAGCCGCTCATAACTTGATCTTGCGGCCGAAGTCCGGTTTACGCTCGAGATCGATGCCGGAGCCAACCAGCGGAGACTCGGCGAAAAACTGGACCAGGCTGGTCTTGCGGTTCCGCCCTTTCAGACGTTCGAATTCCTCAACTGGGAGCACCACGACGGCTTCTTCTTCTTTGCCCTGGCGAGTGACATACTGCGGCCCTTCGCTGTGGGCGCGGCGGAAGAGTTCGCTGAACCGGGCCTTTGCGGTTTGGAGTTGCCAGCGGTTTTGATCTTGTTTCAGATAAGGACCAGTCTGACTAGTCATACTATAACACGGCCCTTAAAAATTGACCTCTTCGTGATTGAGACAGCGAGCATGAACAGGCCCAGAAACTGCCTTTAAGAGCACCGCCTCCGGCTCTCGAAACGACCTCCGCAACTGGTTGAATTCACGCAGAATGGCTGAAATAAGCCACCCCCGCCCACCGCAACTTTCCCCTCCATTCCGAGTTCAAATACATAGGAGCTTTCAGAAGAAATGAAACGGCTGAGGCGCTCAAGATCCGGCGTTTCCCGAGTCGGACAAAGTCGGCACAACCGGATTCGAAGGAAAGGGGTTCCATATGAAATACGTAAGCACGAAGTCCTTGAAATATTTGGCTCTGCTCGCGGTGTTGGCAATGCCGCTGGCCTACTCGCAGGCGCAAGTCCGGTTTGGAGTGGGCATCGGAGTCGGCCCCGGCTATGTCGGCGGCCCTCCGGTCTGTGAATATGGCTACTATTCCAACTATCCGTATACGTGCGCGCCTTACGGATACTACGGTCCGACCTGGTTTTCCAGCGGAGTATTCATCGGTGCAGGCCCTTGGTATCGCGGCTGGGGACATCCTTATTACGGGCGCGGATTCTATCGCGGCGGGTGGTATGGACGCGACCGCTTCGAGGATCGCGACTTTGACCGTCGCCGCGACTTCGACAGACGTCGCGAAGGACCCGGTTTCGATCGACCTGGCTTCCAGGGTCGCGGCTCCGACGGCCACGGCTTCGAAGGACGTGCGCACGGCGGCGGACGCCGCTAACCAAACCTCCATCCGTTATTAAGCGACGGCTGGCGGCCGTTGAGTTGCCAGCCGTCCTACTTTTTAACCTAGTTTCTAACCTGATTTCTGACCTGGGAAAGCCGTTGGTTAACTTTCCTGGGTTCCTCCTACAAACCATCCCCTAACTCCAACAAAACAAAATACCTTACAGGTAACTCCTTTTACTTCAAAGACTTGGCGGAAAACCGTCTCTAAGTCCCTGAGTCTAAAAGACCGCCTTCCGGGGGGATTAGACTCCCATTCCCTCCGTGAGCCTTGGCGGAACTACTTTGCGAGTCGTGTCAGAATCTCTCGCCCGAGCTTCTGCGCCTCGCCGAAAAATTTCTGGTATTCAAGAAATATCCGGTTCAGCTCCAGCGACTGGTCGGCTGTAAGCTTGCGCCGCAGCATCATGTCGCGCACATGCACGGGATTGGGCAGAGTAGCGTCTTCGGTTAACTCTTCGAGCGCGGTCGTGGGGCTGTAGTGATACATGCAGACGATTTTACCGCTGATTCTGGCACTTTGATCTCGACTGCCCAACTTTTAGTCACGGACGGCTCGGCCGCCGCTCGCTTGAGCACTGCTTCCTGCGCTCGAACCGCCACTTCTTTTTGGTGGTTCACTCGGCTGAGCGCCGTCTCGACCATGGCTGCCAGACGATCGGAGCTCTTGTCCAGTTCCAGCGTGGACTTTTCGAAGTAAGCCGTCGCGCCCTCATGCAGCAGCTTTTCCTCGTTCTTCTGCGACAGACTCGTCAGCACGATGACCGGAATGCTCTGGGTCGCGGGATTCGCCTTCAGTGCCTTCAGAACTTCCGGCCCGCTGAGTTTGGGCAGCAGCATGTCGAGCAGGATGATGTCGGGCAGTTTGTCATTCGCAACCCGCAAGGCCTCCTCGCCATCGGCAGCGGTGCAGACCTGAAACCCGGCCTTGTTCAGAGCCCGTTCATTCGCGATCCGCAAGAACTTGCTGTCTTCAACAAGCAATACTTTTGAGTTCGCAGCCACACCTAACCCTCTCGAGGGTTCATCGGCAGGGCTGAGGGAAACTTGAGGCGATAGGGGAGGAAGCGCTTCTTCTCCGCGCGCGTTCTTGCTTGCGCACTGTCCCGATTTCCGTTTCCCCCGCCAATGGCACGGCCATTTCTGAAAATATGGCAGGTGCCATATAATGTAATACGCGATTGTTTTGGATGCCTCGGCGCTGATCCTTGTCGCGAAAATCGAAGCGCTCGACTCTTTTCTACGTGGCATCGAGTTCAAGTCGAGCATCCCGGTGGAGGTTGAAAAGGAATGCTGTGCCGTTAAGAAGCCTTTCGATGCGCCGGGGTGCGCCACTTCTCGCGCTTTTGAGAAGTGGCCGACCGAAGCACCAATTACTCACCAGGGCGAAAGCCCCGCTTGCCCAGAGGAGTAGAATGTCCTCATGAGCCCGGAAGTTTCCGAACTTCTGAAGAAAGCCCTAGCGCTCCCGCCTGAGGCACGCGCTGCCCTGGCCGGATCGCTCCTCGAAAGTCTCGATGACACCTTGGACCCCTCCGTCGAAGTGGCATGGAGCCAGGAGATTGCGCATCGTATTGAGGAACTGGATTCCGGCAAAGTAAAGCCCATCCCCTGGGCAGACGCGCGACGTCAAATTGCAGCTCTCCTCAATGACCGGTAAACCAGCCGCTAAGTCGCTAGAGATTCATCCAGCGGCGCTTGCGGAATTGAAGTCGGCGGTCAGCTGGTACCTCGAACAAAACCAAGCCGCAGCCACGAAGTTCGCCGCCGAATTGGATCGCGCCATTGACTGAGTGATCGCGTCACCGCGGCGCTGGCCGTCGGGCGAGCACGATACCCGGAAGTTCGTCCTACAACGCTTTCCTTATGCCGTCATTTATCGGGAAAAAGAATCGGCAGTTCAGGTCTTAGCCATTGCCCACGGCCACCGGCAACCCGGATATTGGAAAGAGCGACTGTAAAATCCCAAAACAAAAGGGCGGCTTGCGCCGCCCCCTCGAATTCTGTGGAGAATGAAGACGCGGCGAGCCGCGTCTCTACTATTATGTCCCTTCGTTCCAGCTAGCCAGATACTCTTCCTGCTCCGAAGTCAGCCGGTCAATCTTGATCCCAAGCGACTCCAGCTTCAGCTTGGCGACGCGCTTGTCGAGGTCAACCGGTACCGTGTAG
Organism: Acidobacteriaceae bacterium; assembly: GCA_043765355.1. Classification (GTDB taxonomy): domain Bacteria; phylum Acidobacteriota; class Terriglobia; order Terriglobales; family Acidobacteriaceae; genus Acidiflorens. The sequence goes on from JAYUJG010000217.1 coordinate 3,726, forward strand.
ACATTCTTTTCCAGCGACGCATGGTTCTTCACCATGTATTCGGCGGAAAGGGCCTGATCGGCAAAACTCATATCCATCACCGACGCGGGATGCCCTTCGGCAGCCGCCAGATTGATGAGGCGGCCTTCGCCGAGAAGGTTGATGCGGCGGCCGTCTTTCAGCGAGTATTCCTCGACAAACTCGCGCGTGGTGCGCTTTGACGAGGACAGTTTCTCGAGCGATGGAATGTCGATTTCGACATTGAAGTGGCCCGAGTTCGAAATGATGGCGCCATCCTTCATGTGTTCGAAGTGCTGTTTGGCGAGGACGTTCTTGTTGCCGGTGACGGTGCAGAAAACGTCGCCGAGTTTGGCGGCTTCTTCCATGCTCATCACGCGGAATCCGTCCATCACGGCTTCGAGCGCTTTCGTTGGATCAATCTCTGTGACAATAACTTCTGCGCCTGCGCCGCGTGCGCGCGAAGCTAAACCACGTCCGCACCAGCCGTAGCCGGCAACCACGAACTTCGATCCTGCCAGCAGAAAATTCGTCGCGCGGACGATGCCGTCGATCGTCGATTGTCCGGTGCCGTAACGATTGTCGAACAAATGCTTGGTGTCGGCGTCGTTGACGGCGATGATCGGATACTTGAGCATCCCTTCTTTCGCCATGGCGCGCAGACGAATGACGCCGGTCGTCGTTTCCTCGGTGCCGCCAATTACAGCCGCCAGTTCCGCAGTGCGCTTGGTGTGCAGCACGGAGACGAGATCGGCGCCATCGTCCATCGTGAACTGCGGCTTGTGATCAATCGCCGCCATGATGTGCGAATAGTAGCTGTCGTTGTCTTCGCCCTTGATGGCAAAGACGGGAATGTTGTAGTCGCGCACCAGGCTTGCGGCCACGTCGTCCTGAGTCGAAAGCGGGTTCGACGCGCACAGCGCCACATCGGCGCCGCCATCGCGCAGCGCGATCATTAAGTTCGCCGTCTCTGCCGTTACGTGCAGACACGCCGAAACGCGGATGCCCTTGAGTGGCTGGTTCTTGATGAATTCCTTGCGGATGATCTGCAGAACCTTCATCGATTGGTTCGCCCACTCGATGCGCTTCTTGCCCAGATCGGCCAGTTCTAAACCTTTGATGTCGCTGGTAATCGATGTCGTAGCCATTTTTCTCCTGATCCCCGGATGATTGCTGGCAAAAGGTCAGAGGTTAGAGGTCAGATTGCAGAGGTTACTTCTGACCTTGTTCCTCTTACCCGGCTTGCTCTTAAATTTCGTTGGGTCGTTACTGCCTCTGCGATTCGGAGTTTTACCTCTGACCTCTCACCTCGAACCTTGTTTTTCTATTTTCTGGCTCCAGCCGTTTCCAGCTTTAATCCCGCGTCCGACGCCAACTTCGCAGCCTTGTCCGTCGCTTCCCAGGTGAAGTCGGCGTCGTTCCGGCCGAAGTGTCCGTAGGATGCGGTCTTCCGATAAATCGGACGCCGCAGATTCAACGACTCGATGATCTCGCGCGGCTTCAGTTTGAAATTCGCGCGCACCAGGTCTGGAATCAGTGTGGCATCGATCTTCTCGGTGCCGAAAGTATCCACCAGGACGCTGACTGGATCGGCAACACCAATCGCGTAAGCCAACTGCACTTCGCAGCGGTCGGCAAGGCCGGCAGCCACGATGTTCTTAGCAATGTAGCGCGCCATGTAAGCAGCCGAACGGTCGACCTTGGTCGCATCTTTTCCGCTGAACGCTCCACCACCGTGACGTCCCATGCCGCCGTAAGTGTCGACGATGATCTTGCGTCCCGTCAGGCCGGAATCGCCCATCGGTCCGCCGATCACAAAACGTCCCGTCGGATTGATGTGGTACTTCGTGTCTTCGTCAAGAAGGTGCGCAGGGATCACAGTCTGAATCACATGCTTCAAGATGTCAGCCCGCAGTTCGTCATTGCCCACGCTTTCGGAATGCTGCGTGGAAACGACGACGGCGTCGACGCGCTTCACGTTTTTCTGCGCGTCATACTCAACCGTGACCTGTGATTTGCCGTCGGGGCGAAGGTAAGGACAGGTTCCGTTCTTGCGAACTTCAGAGAGTTTTAAGGTGAGTTTATGTGCCAGAGAAATCGGGAGTGGCATCAGTTCCGGAGTCTCGTTACAGGCATAGCCGAACATCATGCCCTGATCGCCGGCGCCTCCAGTGTCAACCCCCATGGCGATGTCGCCGGATTGTTTGTTAATGCTGGAAATCACGGCGCAGGTATTGGAGTCGAAGCCATAAACTGCGTTGTCGTAACCGATCGACTGAATAACTCCGCGAACCAGACTCTGGAAGTCTACGTAGGCTTTGGTAGTGATCTCTCCGGCGATAACGACCAGGCCGGTGCAGGTCAGGGTTTCGCAGGCCACGCGGCTGTTCGGATCGTCACGAAGACAGGCGTCTAGAATGGCGTCGGAAATCTGGTCCGCGATCTTGTCGGGATGTCCCTCGGTGACGGACTCCGAGGTAAAAAGAAAACGATTGGTTGCTGTCAACGGTATCTCCTCAAGGTGACTTCGAGCCTTTGCTTCCGATAAGGAGGGCTTATGAAGCCGCAGGCTCTTGACCGGGGTCTAGCTTAATCTTCACTAAAACGGTACCAGAGAAGGCCTTGGAAAGGCAACGGAATTGGCCGTTGCGGCCGCGCGCCGACATCGAGTGGAAGCCTGCGCGTATCGAACGGCGCAACGGAGACGGTAAATGGAAGAAAAAAAACGAAGAAACTTATGGTGTTGAAGGCGGTCCGGGGGCGTTCGGAATGATTCCGCGAGGCCCAAAAGTAACCGTCCTGACTTCTCCAGACTCTCCTCTGACGTCGAGCTTTTTTCCGTTGAATAGAAAGTCGACGCCGCCGACGTTGCCCGCCTTGACGATGACCTCGTTCCGTCCATGGGCCACTCGCTGGCTGCCGCCGGGCAACAGTTCCGACCCGACGGATTTGCCGTCCGTGGTGATTGAGATCCAGGACTCCTCGCGGGTCTTGACGACCACCGCAAACATGCCCGCAACTTCGGCAGTGGTGGCCAGGTTTTTTGGTGTGGCTAACAGTGAGACGACAGGCGCGGCGGACGCTGAGGCGGACCTTGCAGAATGTGCAGACACTCCAGACAATGGCAGTGGGAGTGTGGCCGCCGAGGCTGAACTGGGCGAACCGGAGCCTGCGTTCTCCGTTGATAAATTCGCTCCCGGAGACTGCACCGCGGACGACTGGGTTTTGGTGGCGACCGGAGCGGCCCGAAGGGCATCCTTCTTATGTGCCCGCTCGCGCCGGCTCCAGAAGAACAGAGCGAGCGCGACTGCCAGTAGAATTGCGGCGAGCAGTCCCCATGGGATCTGACGCGTGGCGTCGTCGGAGATAGCCTCGAGACGCCTGATGTGCGCTTCGTCGCTGTCTCGATCGCCATCTCTTTGCGATTCGTCTTCGCGCCCCGCGATTTCCGCCGAAACCGAAGGCGCGTCGCCGGAAGCTTGCAGATAGTCGGCCACGGTTTGATCTTCGTCGAGGCCGACGCAGCGAGAGTAGGCCCTGACGAAGCCCTTGTTGAAGATGCCTCCCGGCAATTGGTTGAACTTGTCCTCTTCCAGCGCCCGCAGCATCCGCGTGCCAATCTTGGTGGAGCCGGAGATCTCCTCAAGCGTCATCTTGCGCTTCTCGCGCTCCAGTTTCAGTTTTTCGCCGAAGGATGGCAACCCGTTCTCTCGCTTTCGTTGGATGACGAACGCGATTTTACCCCGCCGACCGGGAAGATCATAGGGTATTAAGGTGCTACCCGACAAATGAACCTGTGAGGATTGAGCGAGGATTGAGAACCCTTTGAGGATGTCACCTAAGCGCCGGCAAAGCGCCGGCTCGGCGGGAGGACTGGAGGATGGAGGATAGCAAGGATGGAACGCTAACGACACTCCTTCACCTGGCGCGATTACCGGGGTTACCCGACAGCCCCCACAATAAGCTGAAGCAAACCTGCCTGCCATGTTTATACTGTGACCAGCAGGCGAGCTTCCCTTGGCCCAGTCGTCATTTTTCGCGCCCCATCCCAACCTCAGCGATGAAGTGAATCACCAGATTGTCCAGTCCGACATTGAAGGCGGTGTCTTCCTTAAAGACCTCCCATCCGCGACCGTGCTGCAGATCCAAACCCAAAACCACTGCTACACCGCAGTGCTTCTGGACGACGGCGCGAACGAGGGGTCGGCTCTGATTTCCGGGCATCCCCAGTTCTGCCCGCAACCCGTACTGGTCGCCATCGCCGGCTCGACCTGGGGAGGCTCCATGCTGAAACGAAAGTACGTTGGCCGCGGCATGCACCTCGAATTTTGCCATCCTGCCTATAAAACACCGATCATCACTTCCGCGATTAAAGACATCCGGGAGTGCCCACGGTTGAGCCCGGCGCAGCAGTCCAAATTGACCCAGAAGATCAAATCCCGTTCCTAGGGAATCTCTGATCAAGTTCCCCCGTGAACCTCTGTCCCCGGTGTCCTCTGGGGTTGCGCTCTTCGTCGGACATTGAATCAGAGCCTCCCCTAGATTCGCGTCGTTACATCCACAAAAAAGCCCCACAAAGTACCTTGGTGATTCCCTCACACCCTCTGCACCTTTTTAGTAACTAGTTACTTCTCGCCCCCGCCGAATTGGGCACCCCCCCAACTCTCCATCGATTGCCGCTAGTTTTTCCGATATTTTCACCACTTGTTACTTCTAAGGATACCCGTGGTCCTGGCAGCAACTACCAACTGCAAACGCGCATCCGAACCGATAAAATTCCCACCAGACGCTACCAGAACATCGCTTCAGAGCTTGCTAGTGTCTAAGATCCAGACGACTTACTTTCTGCGATGGCTCTTCCCTGGCAGCTTACGAAAAACTAAGAAATCGCAGAAATGGGAAGGGCACGAGTTCACTCGTGCCATAAGTCGTTGAAAATGGGTCCGCGCTTTTAGCGCCTGCGGTGAGCTTCTCGCGCGACAGATACTTTTTCCGCAGCCTGCTAAAAACGCTTCTTGGGATCACAAAGTACGCCAGGCTCTCGCCCGGCAAAAATGTGGCAAAATGGGCAGTGGTGCAGTTTGTCAAACTGCACCACTACCCGAAAATGGTCTCACCGTTTGGAGCGGGCGAAGTGGGCGTACAATCCGTAGCGTTTTCGGAGTCAAGAAGAAATTGCCGGCTTAGACCATGCCGGGCAGAGTGTCGCCACAAATGCTCTCGTCGAAAAACAGCAGTGGCATCGCTCACGATTTTAATAACCTGCTCACCGTGATCCGGGGCTATTGCAGCATGCTCCTGGAACGCGCCCAGCCCGACGAAGACTCGGTAAAGCCGATCAGCCAGATTGATCGCGCGGCCGAACGCGCGGCCGTGCTCACCAGCCAGTTGCTGGCCTTCAGCCGCAGACAGGTCCTCCAGCCCAGAGTGCTCAATCTCAACGATATCGTCCAGGCCTTGCAGACACTGCTGATGCGGCTGATCGCGGAAAACATCGAGCTCGTGACCGTTCTCGATCCGCACCTCGCCTCGGTCAAGGCGGACCAGAGCCAATTCGAACAGGTCATCATGAATCTCGTGTTGAACGCCCGCGATGCCATGCCCGAAGGCGGGAAGCTTACCCTCGAAACAGCGAATGTCGTGCTCGACGAATCCTACGCCCAGCAACACGGCGTCACCCCGCTCGGCCCCGCCGTCCTGCTGGCTGTTTCCGATAACGGCCACGGTATGAACAAAGACGTGCTCGCCCACATTTTCGATCCCTTCTACACCACCAAGCAACACGGCAAGGGCACTGGGCTGGGCCTCTCCACCGTCTACGGCATCGTGAAACAAAGCGGCGGTTACATCTGGGTCTACAGCGAGCCGGGCGGCGGCACTTCTTGCGCCAAACTCACATGGATTCAAAACTGACGGCTGAAAACTGATAGCTGAAAGCTGCCTTTTTTCCACATTCCCTTTCAGAAAAACTTCTGCCATAATTGTTCGTGCACCCCAGCCCGCACAATTTTCCCTACAAAATTAAAGCGAGGAACCGATGTCGGCCAAGTACATCTTTGTAACCGGCGGTGTGGTCTCATCTTTGGGCAAGGGTCTGGCGGCGGCTTCCATCGGATGCCTGCTCGAGAGCCGCGGCCTCAAAGTCAATCTCATGAAGTTCGATCCCTACCTGAACGTCGATCCGGGGACGATGTCGCCGTTTCAGCATGGCGAAGTGTTTGTCACCGACGACGGCGCGGAAACCGATCTCGACCTCGGCCACTACGAACGCTTCACTCACGCCAAACTTTCTCGCGACAACAATTGGACCACCGGCCGTCTCTACGAGCAGATCATCGCCAAAGAACGGCGCGGCGATTATCTCGGCAAGACGGTGCAGGTGATTCCGCACGTCACCAACGAAATCAAGGCGGCGGCGAAGAAGGTTGCGCAGGACGTGGACGTGGCGATCGTCGAAATTGGCGGCACCGTTGGCGACATCGAGTCGCTGCCGTTCATCGAGGCGATCCGCCAGATGCGCCAGGAACTCGGCCGCGACAACACTCTGTTTGTGCATGTGACGCTGGTCCCATTTATTGCTGCGGCTCAGGAATTGAAAACTAAGCCCACGCAACACTCGGTCAAGGAACTGCTCAGCGTGGGAATTCAGCCCGATATTTTGCTGTGCCGCACCGATCGCTTTCTCTCGAAAGACATCAAGTCGAAGATCGCGCTCTTCTGCAACGTGGAAGAAGAAGCGGTGATCACGGCGAAAGACGTGGCGTCCATTTACGAAGTGCCGGTGGTGTTCGCGCATGAAGAAGTGGATACGCTCGTGTTGCGGCGCCTGAAACTTGAGGCAAAAGATCGCGACCTCTCGAAATGGAACGATCTCGTGCATCGCGTCTACAACCCAAAAGATGTAGTCAAAATCGGCATCGTTGGAAAATATGTCGAATACGAAGACAGCTACAAATCGCTGAAAGAGGCGCTGGTGCACGGCGCTCTCTCGCACAACCTGAAGCTCGAAGTGAACTGGATCGAAGCCGAAGGTTTGGAAGCGGTCGACAAGAACGACAAGGGTTATGAAGCGCAGCTCGAGGGATACGATGGATTGCTCGTGCCCGGCGGATTTGGCAAGCGCGGCATCGAAGGCATGTTGCGGGCGATTCAGTATGCGCGCGAGAAGCATGTTCCTTATTTTGGAATCTGCCTGGGGATGCAGACCGCATGCATCGAATACGCCCGCAACGTCGGTGGGCTCGCGGACGCCAATTCGAGCGAATTCGATCCGGCGACTCCCCATCGCGTGATCTACAAGCTGCGCGAACTGCGTGGCGTGGAGGAATTGGGTGGCACCATGCGTCTCGGTGCGTGGCCGTGCAAGATCGAAGCCGGAACCTTGGCTGCGAAGATTTATGGCCAGACCGAGATCAGCGAACGCCACCGTCATCGTTACGAATTCAATCGCGAGTACGAAGATCCCATGGTCGCCGCCGGACTGCGCATTTCGGGCTCGACTCCGGACGGTACTTACGTCGAGATGATCGAGATTCCGGGCCATCCATTTTTTGTGGGATGCCAGTTTCATCCTGAGTTCAAATCGAAGCCGCTTGAACCGCATCCTTTGTTTAAGGCCTTCACGGGCGCTTCGTACGAGCACGGGCAGAAAAAGAAAGAGCAGCGAGAGAGTGCTGAGGTCGAAATGTTTTTGCGGCCCGATAAAGTGGGACGGAGATAATTTTCACCGCCGAGTCGCCGAGGACGCCGAGTGTGGCCCTTCGTTTCGAACAGCAGATCGAAAATCATTATCTCGGCGTACTCTGCGTCTCGGCGGTAAACGATTTTGACCCTATCTTTCCAAATCGATAATGTTCGCGTCGGCGCCGGCGATCTGTTTCTGATTGCCGGGCCGTGCGTGATTGAAAGCGAAGAGCACGCGCTGCGCATGGCGGAGATCATCAAGGGCGTGGTGCGTTCGCTGAACGTCCCCTTCATTTTCAAGGCATCGTACGACAAGGCGAACCGCACCTCGATTCGCAGCTATCGCGGCCCGGGTCTAAAAGAAGGCCTCCGCATTCTGAAAAAAGTGAAAGACGAAGTGCACATTCCCGTGCTGACCGATGTGCACCAGGTTGCCGACGTCGCTGCCGTGGCGGAGGTTGTCGATGTGCTGCAGATTCCGGCGTTCCTCTGCCGCCAGACCGACTTGATCGTCGCGGCGGCGCTCAGCGGACGTCCTGTGAATATCAAAAAAGGGCAGTTCGTTTCCCCGTACGACATCAAGCACGCCGTCGACAAATGTCGCGACGCCGGCAACAGTCAGGTGTTTGTGACCGAACGCGGATCGAGTTTCGGCTACAACAATCTGGTCGTGGATATGCGCTCGCTCGCCATTATGCGAAAATTCGCGCCGGTGGTTTTTGACGCGACCCATTCCGTGCAACTGCCGTCATCTTCCCAAAGTGACGGAGATAAGCCGACCGCGAGCGGTGGCCAGCCAGAATTTATTCCGGTGTTGTCGCGTGCGGCGGTGGCGGCAGGCGTCGACGGGGTGTTCATGGAAGTCCACGACAATCCAAAAGAAGCAAAGAGCGACGGCGCGAACGCCCTCGACACTCGCAACCTTCGCGGCCTGCTGAAGGAATTGCAGGCCGTGCACAGGGCTCTGGATGCGGCCCACGCGACGCCCTAGGAGTTTCGCCCGCGGGGAAATTGCGCACTCTTCCTCCATTGCGTCCAGAAGGCCACGCCTCGCCGGTTCCCGCAGTGTCGCCTGTTGCTGGGATGTTGCCGGGACTGTCGTGGATGATGTAGCTGATGGTCGGAGTGAACGGCAGGTCGTTCCACTCGGCGCACGCCACTTCGCACGCCTTGCAGCCGATGCAAGTGGTGGTGTCGACGAGCTTGCAGACCTCGATATCGCGCTGCATGCCGAGTCCGGCCGAGGAGCCGGAGTGGCTTGAAATCATTTCGGCTTGTAGTGCCGCCTGATCGTTTTTTCTCTTCTTCCCGCCCTCGCCGCCCCACTCGCCCCGGCTGCGACCTTCCGCGGTGAAATTGGCGACAGCTCCTGCGCCCTCAACATTCACTCCCTTTCCCGCTCGCACCGGGAGATGCTGAAAAACAAGTCCATCCGCTCGACGTCCGTCGAATGCGCCAGGCACTGTGTCGCCCATCTCGAAAGCTCTTTTGTACTGGTGGTGAAGAAAGACGTTTACCGTTTGGACAATCAGTTGGAAGCGGAAGCGTGGGCGGGGCAAACGCTAATCGTGACCGGAGAACTGGATGCGAAAAAGACCGCGATCGCGATCAAGTCGATCCAGGCTGTGAAGTGAGCGGCTAGAGGTTGGCAGCCCGGCAGGGATTCGAACCCCGATACGCAGCTCCAGAGGCTGCAGTCCTACCGTTGAACGACCGGGCTGTGCAAGAATTCTAATTCATTTTGCGGTCAGCGCAAAACTACGCGCTCCTTCGGTCCCTTCCTGGTGGGTGGTCTTGCCGAAGCGTTAAAATCTCAGTCAGCGGTAACCAGGAGTCGCCATGCCCACTTTCCCCGGAACTCTCTCAGAATCGATTCCAGCCGACGCCAGCTATGCCGAAATGGCGCGTCGTCCCCTGGAGGCCGATCAGTGCGCTTTGATCGTCGTCGACGTTCAGGAAAAATTGCTGCCGCCGATCTGGGAAAAAGAACGCCTGGTCCGCAATGTGCAACTCCTGATTCGCCTCGCCGGAATCCTGAAAATTCCAGCCCTCGTGACCACGCAATACGCCAAGGGGCTGGGCAACACCGTGCTCGAGGTTGCGTCGCTTCTGCCGGATACTCCTTCCATCGACAAGCTGATGTTCTCCTGCTTCGGCAGCGACGTGTTCTGCTCGTTGCTGAAGCGCCTGCCCGGCCAGCGGACGACCGTTCTGCTCTGCGGCATGGAAACGCACATTTGCGTGATGCAAACCGCGCTGGGGGCGTTGCGGGAAGGCTATCTGGTGCATGTGGCGTCTGACGCGGTCAGTTCGCGAACAGAGTTGAACTGGCGCATCGGCCTTGATCGGATGCGAGCCGCGGGAGCCATTCTTTCGTCGGCGGAAATGATGATCTACGAATTGCTACGCTCGTCGGGTGCGCCTGCATTTCGAGAATTGTTGCCCTATCTGAAAGGCTGAACTGGTCATGTAGCGCCGGCGGGACGCCAGCGCTACACACGACCACCCGGCATCGCTACGTAACGGAGGAGCCTTCTTCTTTTTGCTTCACCCTTACGACCGTGATTTTCGAAAAGCCTTCGTCGAACGTCGGTGCTTTTAACTTGCCCGCCATTTTGCGCATGATGTCTTCCGGGATGGCCCTCCCGCGGCGCTGGTGCCGTTCCATGCACACATCCAGCGGCACATCGAAAAACAATCCCTGCACATCGTAACCGTAATCCTTGGCCAGTTTGATCCAGCTGCTGCGGTCGTGGGGGGTCAGGTTCGTGGCGTCGACGTAGTTCAGCGGACGGCGCGCGATCAGCCGCGCCTTGAGCATGGAGCGCAGGTTGGAAAATACCAGATCTTGAAAGCGCTGCTCTTGCGCGTCGTCGAAAAGAAGCTCGCGCAGCAAGTCGCTCGAAAGCGGATGAATGCTGTGCCGCTTGAACCACGAACTCTTGCCCGATCCCGGCAAGCCGATCGCAAGCACGACTGTTCCCTTGCTGGCGCGGGCGGAAGTTGCCGCCTGGTGAGCGGGCGATTTGGCTGCGACTGCTGGCTCGGGGACGGCTGATTCTGCCGCAGAGGGTTGTGCAGCCGCAGCGGCTGCTGCAACCACCGGACGCGGACGCGATCCTCCGCGCCCTCCACGGCTGCGCCGACGGCGCGCCGTTCGCGGTCTTGCCTCACCGCTGGCGGAAACTGCCGCTTTTTCTGACGCTGCTTCCGATACGGCTTCCAAGTCCGCTTCGGAGGCGGCTTCGGCTGGCACCGCTGGAGCGGGTCGGGATCGCGACGGTCGGCGTGATGGAACCGCCGGCGCTTCCACTACCGCTTCGGCGACCACAGATTCTTTCGGAGCTGCTTCAGGCGACGGGTGGGGAGCCGCCGGTTCATTGTCGTAGAACCTCGGCTGCAATGGCTCAGGCACCGTGCTGGCTTCCTTCGTGGCACCTTCTCCGGGCTTCTTGCGGCGCTTTAAGCGCTCGGTCATCCATTTACGCATATAGCGCTTGTAGCATATCCGCGCACAATGGAGCAATCCGCGCCCCGTGGCGGCGAGGGTTCCAGCCACCACATCGTCTGTAAGAGACGCGGCTTGCCGCGTCTCCTAGCCCCGTCCATGCAGCCGGTTGGTCGATGCACCGCCGCGCGTCCCCACCCAGCCACCACTCCATTTACAATCTCTGCCAGGGTGACTCCATGAATCCGTCCCTTCCCGAACCTCTCGCGGTTGCCGCCGGCCTGCTCCCAGCCGTGCCCCTGACGCTCGAAGGCTACTCCACGCTTCATCAGATGATGCGTTTTCGCTGGACCACCTGGCGCGCCCTGTCGGAAAACGACCGCCGCGAAATTTCCAGCGAAGCGGCGCAACTACTCTCCGGGATGGAAGGTAAATCCGATGGCCAATCGGCGTTGTTCTCGTTGCTCGGACACAAGGGCGACTTGATGCTGGTGCATTTCCGCGAGTCGTTCGACCAGCTCAATCAGGCTGAGCTGGACGTGGCGCGCCTCCGGCTCAATGAATTTCTGGAGCCCACCGCTTCTTATCTATCGGTGATCGAGTTGGGCCTATACGAGTCGTCGCTGAAGACTTACAAGGCGCTCGCCGATCGAGGCGTCGAGCCACACTCGGACGAATGGAAGGCGGCGATCAAGGAAACCATTGCCCGCCAAAAAGAAGCGATGAATCCGCGCCTCTATCCGGCGATGCCCCCGAACCGCTACCTTTGTTTCTATCCCATGGATCGCCGTCGCGGAGAAGAAAAAAACTGGTACTCGCTCCCCATGGAAGAACGGCAGCGCCAGATGCACGAACACGGACTCGTCGGCCGCCGCTACGCCGGAGAAGTAAAGCAGATCATCACCGGCTCCATCGGCTTCGACGATTGGGAGTGGGGCGTCGATCTCTTTGCCGACGACCCACTGGTATTCAAAAAACTAATTTACGAGATGCGCTTCGACCACGTCAGCGCCGTCTACGCGCTGTTTGGAACCTTCTACGTGGGACTGCGCTGTCAAGCCAGCCAGTTGCATGATTTGCTGGAAGGCAAGTTGCCAAAATAGGAGTGGTCGGTTCTCAGTGGCCAGTTCTCAGCCGTCAGTCAGGCGGGCTAGTTTTACTAACCACTGACCACTAACCACGATTCCTGCTTCCAAACCGAAACTCGTGCTTCTTCATATCCACCCGCGCGCCGCGAAACGTCACGCCTTCCATCTGCAACCGGAATCTCTGTTCCGCGCCATTTTCTCCGGGCAGCTTAATCGCTCCGCCGGCGCCGACCACGCGCTGCCAGGGCAATCCTTGAACCTCCCGCAGAATGCGCACCACTTGCCGCGCCGCGCCCGGCCTGCCCGCGGCCTTGGCCAACGCTCCGTAGCTCGACACCTTTCCCTTCGGCAAAGCCCGTATGCAGCGCAGCACGGCAACACGGCGATCGTCGACCGCGCGCGGCACGCTTTTCTGGGCTCTGGATTTGGATCGCCGCTTCACGAATCTCCCTGAACTCTTCTGTATCATGGACTCAGCATCTACAAAAGTTTACACAGGCTGGTAAAACCTGAGGTTGCGAGGTCGCATCCCATGTCTTGCCCACCACCAAAACTGCTTTTGGAGAGAAAGAATAATGTTTCGCTGGTTTGAAGCCCTGCCCCTCACCTTCGCCCTCGCCGCCTTGAGTCTATTTGCGAGCAGTTGTGGATCGTCCCACAGCCAATCGCAACTTCGGGTCGTTCATGCGATTTCCAATGGTCCCGCGCTCGATGTCAAGGTCAACTCCACGACCTTATTTACGAACACCGCCTTTACTGGTGTGCAGCCGATACCCCCGGCCTACACCAAAGTTGGCCAGGGCAGCGTGACTCTCGAAGCGGTCAACACCGGCACGACCACGGCAGTCATCGCCAATACCAGCACCAGCTTGAATGGCTCGGCGCAATATACCTTGCTGATGACCGGTCTTATCAACGGCATCGGCGCCAACGCCCCCACATTCTTTAGCATCTCCGACACAAATTCCGCGCCGACGGCGGGCAACGTGGGAATCCGCATCATCGATGGCTCAACCAACACTTTCGTAAACGGATTTGACGTCTATATCGTCCCGCCCGGCACGAACATCCAAAATGTAACGCCTCAGATCACCGGCCTCCTTCTCGGCCAGGCGAGCAGCTACCAGTCTCTTAACATTGGCGGCGGTGTCTATGAAGTGATCGTGACCCAGAGCGGGTCCCAGACGTCTTACGTGAACCAAAACTACACCATTAACCCAGGGCAGATTAGAACATTTGTGATCGTGGATACCCAGGGCGGTGGACAAATAAGCGCATTCCCGTTGGAACTGAGTGACCTCAACTAG
>JAYUJG010000218.1:0-2367 GCA_043765355.1 Acidobacteriaceae bacterium
CCGGCGTCTTCCCAGCCTTCCCAACTCAGCGGCTCTCCAGGGACGTGGGAAACCGCGCCCAGGGCGCTTTCCCGCACTTGCCACACGCGTTGCGCTTCACGCTTGTCGGGATAGAGGCGGACTTTGGGAACTTGCGAACCGCGACTGAGGCCTTCGACCATATTCCGCGCTTTGTCGTCAGCTTCCTTCTGTGTGTCGCCGCCGAATTCCGCCAGCAGCCATCCGCCGCCTTCGGGAAGTAACGCCAAGCCTTCCGCATTCATATTCTGGCGGCGGGTAAAGTCGACAAGAACATCGTCGATTCCTTCCAGCCCAATCGGCTCGTACGACATCAGTTCTGGAACATGGTCGCCGCACTGATAAATATCGGGATAGGCCACGACGGCCAGCGTGCGGAACTGTGGACTTTCGATCAGGCGGCACGTGGCTTGCAAAACAGTGACACAAGTGCCTTCCGATCCCACGAGCGCCCTCGCCACGTTGAATCCGTTTTCTGGCAACAAGTAATTCAGGTTGTAGCCGGAGACGCGGCGGGGAATATTGGGGTACTTCGTACGGATGAGGTTCCCGTAGCGATCCCGCAGCGAACGCATCCCTGCGTAAATCTCGCCCCGGCGTCCGCCTTGGCGGATGATCTGTTCCAATTCAGCCTCGGTCGTCGCGCTCACGCTCATGCGAACGCCGTCGTAGGTCAAGATATCGAGTTCTTCAATGTTGTCATCCGTCTTGCCGCCCATAACGGAATGGACGCCGCAGGAATTGTTGCCAACCATGCCGCCGATGGTGCAGCGGTCATGCGTGGCAGGATCTGGCGCAAATGTAAGATGCCGTGTTTCAGCGGCGTTGCGGAGAGAATCCAGCACAACACCGGGCTGCACACGGGCGCGTCGCGCGTCGAAATCGATTTCCAGAATATTGTTAAGGTATTTCGAAAAGTCGAGAACTACGGCGACATTGCAGGTTTGCCCTGCGAGTGAGGTCCCGCCCCCGCGACACAACAGCGGCGCGCCATGCTCGCGGCAAATTGCAATTGCTGCTACGACATCTTCAATGTCGCGCGGCACCACCACCCCGATGGGCGGCTGGCGGTAGTTCGAGGCATCCATCGAGTAGAGCGCACGGCTGCCATTGTCAAAGCGGATTTCGCCGCGCAAGTGTCGGCGTAAGGCTGCGGCAAGGGCCTCTGCATCAACATTGACGGTTTTGGCGGCGCGGGCGAGTTCGACGAGGCGGTTGGTCATGGTTTCTTTTCTAGAACCAAGGCTCTCAACTTGTTCGAGCTTCGCTCGATTGGACAGACGAGGGCGCTTGTCCCTGCGAAAGGCCGCGCAGGACCAGGCTTCTACTTCGTTTCGCTGCTCGTGCCCTTGACACCGCCGACCACCGCGAAATTAATATGCGTCTTGCCGTCCTTTGGCTCGATCTCAATCGTCGTCATCCCATTCTCGCTGGTTGCGATGATCGAATATTGGTCGCCCTCTTTTTCATTGACCATCGCCTTCGGATAGCGGGACTTGTAGAATTCGTAGACTTTCTGGGGAGGATCGTCACTCTCAAACTCGACGCCCGCGGTGTTGATGCCAGCGATCCCCGCAGTGACTGCGCCACTATCCGTGACCTTGGCGCCGGGATAAAGATCGATGCCCAGGCGTTTCGCGGTTTCTGGAGTCAGATGATTGGCCTCAACCTTTCCCAAAGGGCTTGTGATGCGAACCTTGTCGCCGTTCTGTTCAATGCGCGCTGCACTGATAACTTTCGCCATGCGGCAGGCAAAGAAGGTCACTGCGGCAATGCCGAGCACGAAGACGGCGGCCAAGGCTCCAAGTGCGATGAGGATGGGCTTGAGATTGCTCTTGCGTGGAACCGGCGGAACCGCCGGTGGCGTGGCAAACGATCCTGGAATCGCTTGCGCTGCCGACGTCGTCGGCGCTCCGCATTTCGCGCAAAACTGCGCGGTTGCATCTAGATTCGAACCACATGCATTGCAGAAAGCCATGAATTCTCTCCTGAGTTACCAGAGCTGGCCGAACGAACTACTGCTACTTTCACTAGCCTCGCAGTATATCGCAGGGAGAGAGTTCTTCTCGCTAAGAAAGAGCAAATCTGCCAGGATCAAGGAGATCGTGCGGGAATCCGATCAGGCTAATTTAGCAAGCACGGGCGAGGATGCCCGCGCCTCCATCAGCAACTTAGAGCCAGGCGCGGGTGCCGAAGTCGGCAAGAGAGAGGGTTAGGAGCAAGGTCAGAAAGAAGATCGCGGAGATAATTACAGCTTTGGTCATCTTCTCACTGGTGTACTTCACATGCATAAAGATAAGAACGACGAGCGTGGCCTTGAAGCTGGCGATAGCGAGCGCAACTATCGTG
>JAYUJG010000219.1:0-8643 GCA_043765355.1 Acidobacteriaceae bacterium
ACCAAATCGATCGACCCCACATCGATCCCGAGTTCGAGCGAAGCGGTTGCCACCAGCACCTTGATCCGGCCTTCTTTTAATTTGCACTCGGCCTCAAGCCGCAGCTTGCGCGACAAACTGCCGTGATGCGCCGCCACATTTTCTTCGCCGAGGCGCTCGCCCAGTTGATGTGCAATCCGCTCCGACAAGCGTCGCGTGTTGACGAAGACCAGCGTCGAGCGATGCGTATTCACCAGTTGCACGATGCGCTCGTAAATCTCATCCCACATCTCGTTCGAAGCGACCGGCCCCAACTCGGACGACGGAACCTCCACTCCGAGATCGAGCGTCCGCTTGTGGCCCACGTTGATAATCACGGGATCGGGCCGCGCCTGCCCGGAATCGGCGTTGCCCGCGAGAAAGCGCGCCACTTCTTCAATCGGCTTCTGTGTCGCGGAAAGCCCAATGCGCACCGGCGGACGATGAGTGAGCGCCTCCAGCCGCTCCAGCGAAAGTGAAAGATGCACGCCGCGCTTGTCGTCGGCCACGGCATGAATTTCGTCGACAATCACCGTTTCGACGTCGCGCAGGATGGCGCGGCTCTTCTCCGCCGTCAGCAGAATATAGAGCGACTCGGGCGTCGTCACCAGGATGTGCGGCGGTCGCTTCAACATCAGCCGCCGATCCTTCATCAAAGTGTCGCCCGTTCGCACCATGGTCCGAATCTCCGGCATCAGCAAGCCGCGATCCCCTGCCATCTGCAATATTTCGCCCAGCGGAATTTCCAGATTCTTCTGAATGTCGTTGCCCAGAGCCTTGAGCGGAGAAACGTAGAGAACTTCAGTGCGGTCAAGCAGTTCTCCCGCAAGCGCCTTGCAGACCAGCCGATCAATACATGCCAGGAAAGCGGCGAGCGTCTTGCCCGATCCGGTCGGCGCCGAGATCAGCGTAGTGTGTCCAGCCAGAATGTGAGGCCAGCCCTGCTCCTGCGGTTCCGTCGGCGTCGAGAAGCGCGCCGTGAACCACTCCTGCACCAGCGGATGAGCCCAGGCCAGCGAGGAGGAAACTGCGGACGGCATGACGAAGATTGTAACCAGAAATGGCAGTTTCGCAAAACATTCGCCTCCGAAGCGTTACGGGCACGTTCCAATTGTAGTACGTTGACTATGAATACGCCGCTGAGTATGATGAAGATGAATATGAATAATAATTCACGAAGAGGATAAAGCAACAATGCCCAGCGCGAGAGTTTCCAATCTAACCAGAGACCACATCGCTTCGACTGCGAAGAGCTTTCGCTGGAACCGCCAAATGCCGAAATGGAGCGTAATGATTGAGGGGCGGGAATTGCCGGCAAGGCCCCTGGTTCTGGAAGCGGCGGGTGTGCCTCCGAATGATCCCACTAATTCGCACCAGGCTGTCAAGATCCTGCAGGATCGAGGATTCGATGTTCACTACCAGGGAAAGGCTGTTCAGGAAACGCAAAAGGAAGTCGCCACGGCGGTTACAGAACAGCTCATCCGCAGTCTGCGCGGTCGCTACAAAGATGGCCCCTCCCTGGCTGCCGATCGAGAGCGTGAGCACCGAATCGACAAGGACCGGCTCGCACGGTGAACAAGACCTACGTCCTCGACGCCAGCGCACTGCTGGACTTCCTTGGAAACGGCCCGGGAGTTGATCGCGTCCAGGAATTGGTAGAGGGCGCCGCCCGGTCTAGCGCGCCGCTTTTGATCTCTGTGGTCAACTGGGGAGAGGTGTTCTACTGCTCCTGGCAGCGACATGGTGAAGATTCGGCGAGACAGACTTTGGCTGATCTTTCTCGGCTTCCGATCCGGGTCATCCCAGTCGATGTTACCCAGATACTCAAGGCAGGGGAAATTAAGGTCCTTCACAAGATTCCCTATGTTGATTGCATTGCGGCCGCGCTGGCAACACTGAACCAAGCTATCCTCGTTACTGCCGACCGCGACTTCGAAAAACTGGGCCGCCGGTTCCCGATTCTCTGGATTGCGCGCCCATGAATTGTGCCGCCTGCTAGAATTTTGCCAATGCCTAAATCTTCGCCTAAATCCTCCGCCACCGCTCGCGCCCGCAAAATCAAACTCATCATCTTCGACGTCGACGGCGTCTTGACCGACGGCAAAATTTGGATCTTCCCCGCCCCAGGAGCCTCGTCATCCGGAGCCCAGCAAAGCGTGCTCGAACGCTCGGCGCTGCATCCGGGCCAGGGAGGCTTCGGGCTGAACAGCACCAGCCTGATCGAGGCCAAGGGATTTCACGCGCATGACGGCACCGCCATCTCGCTAGCTCGCATGGCCGGAATCAAGACCGGGATCATCACCAAGCGCATCTCGGAAACGGTCGCTCTCCGCGCGCGCGACCTGAAGATTGACCACGTCCACCAGGGCATTCAAGATAAGGCGAGAGTGCTGGCGGAGATTCTTGCAAAAGACCGAATCACCGCCGCCGAAGCCGCTTTCGTTGGCGACGATGTGATTGATCTGCCGCCCATGCGCAAATGCGGTCTGGCGATCGCCGTCAAAAACGCCCGCCCCGAAGTGAAAGCCGAAGCCCACTGGTCGACGCCCCACGCCGGAGGAGACGGCGCCGCCCGCGACGCCGTCGAATTCATTTTGAAAGCCCAGGGCAAATTGAAAAAAGCGATTGAAGACTATGTGGGCAGAGAGTAGAAGGCTGGCAGGCTCCGGAAAAACTCGATTCGGTACCTTTGCTTTGAAAGGGCACCGCTTCAGCCGTGCCCTAACTGCAGCAAATCAATGCGGCTTCAGCCGCTGGGCGTGCTCTCTGCGCGGGAATGACTTTTTTCGCATCTGCTACAAGCCAGGTTTCAACTCTGCAAACGCAAGACCACCGATTTTTGCAACCTTGAAACCTGTTCTTAAACACCACCGGTCGCCTGCTTGGGGCGTGCTCGGGTTGGCAACCGGTGGATGTTTTTTCTCCCTACTCACCCTGTTGTTTTCAGGAGCAGTGCTTCTCAAAACCCAACTGTCCCAGGAAAGTTTCGAATCCAGCGCCGATTTTTGCCTCTTTTTCTAACTCATTCCCCGCCCGCAACTTATCCCCTCAGTCGGGGATCGCCGTGGTCTTCGCCGCCATCAACTCCGCAAAGCGGGGATCCTTGCGCAGAGACGCAAACTCATTGTCCTTGTATACATTCTTGATGTCCCTGTAACCCTCTTCCATCGCCTTCTTCAGATAGTGCAGCGACCGCTCGGGCACCCCCGTCCGCGCATACAGCTTGGCGAGAACGTAATCGTAGTGGGCGCGATCTTCGGGAGACGGCAGCTGCGCCATCACTCCGGCGTGCGACGTGCGTTCGAAGATGTCGGGATCGAGCTGCATGGCCTTCGAATAATCTTGTATCGCTTTCTCGAACTGTCTCTTGCCGAAATAGGCCGCACCCATATTGCTGTAAAACGCCGCCGCATCATCTCTCAGCGAGATCGCCTTCTCGTACTGCCGGATCGCTCCGTTGTAGCTATGCGCCTGGTAATAGATGACTCCAAGATTGTTGTAAGCATCGGCATGTTTGCGATCGGCGCGGATAGCGCGCTCGAAGCTTTTCTTCGCGTCTCGATAGCGCTGCATCATCAGTTGGCAAATCCCAATTTTGTTGTACACGGATGCACTCCCCGGCGCTCCCTTGAGAGCGGACTGGTAGAAGTCGACGGCATCCAGATAGTTCTTGTCCGAGCGCAGGTCGTCGCCCCGCTTTTCCAGTTGCTCCGGCGTCGCCCCGGCCGCGGGCGGCTCCGCCCGGTGAAGCGGCGGTGGCCCCACTTCCAACTGTTCAGAATTCTGACCCTGCAATGGGAGAGCGAGAAGGCCACCGAAGAGAGTTGCTACGAAGCCGATGCGGATACAGGAAAGCATATTCACCCCCGGCCGTTCATACAACATTTCACAGTTTCACGACACCTGAGTGCCTGTGCTCAAACTCAGAGTTTCAAATTCAGCGCCAAGGCACGTCGCTATGACTGCACTTGCGGCACGCCTGAACAGCTTGCGAAAAAAGTCAACTATATACCGAATTTAAGTGGCGTAGCGCTTCAGCGCTGCGGTAAATGCTTTGTTTTTAATCCGGCTTTAGCCGCTGCGGCAACACTCTTTGCTCTGACCAGACTTTTTTCGCAAGCTGTAAAGGCGTGCCCTGATACGAATCTCATGGGTACTACGAGCTGCCGAGCATACTCAACCAGGTTCTCCTACAACTGTTCTCTTGCAACTGTTCTCTTGCAACTTTGAGACCGCCGCTACTGCGGAGGCGTCCCGCCGTCCGTCTTCTTAGACGGCGCAGGAGTGTTTTTGTCACTCTTTGCCGGCGCAGCGCTGTCGCCCTTGAACACGCCCACAATTTTGCCGAAAAAGCTCTTCTTCTTACGCGCCTCTTCTTCAGATTGGACACCGCCTGCCGCCGCCGGGTTCCCGTTCGCCGGAGGAGGCAGCGCTTTGTCGGAATTCCCCCCGAATACCCGCGAAAAAAACCCCTGCACACCCCCCGTCTGATCGCAGGTGTCGTGCGGCTCCGTGCCCGACACAAAAGCAATCGTATAGTCGTCGGGACAAGTAGGCGTCGCCAATCGGTTGGTAATCTTGTCCAGTTGCACGTCGACCACGCCTTCGGGTTGCGTGAAATCCTTCGGGTCCGAATACTGCGGCAGCGTAATCGCCTTCTTCATAAACTCGGCCCAGATCGGCGCCGCCGTCTGCGCGCCACTCAGCCGAATGTCGCTGTAGTCGTCGTATCCCACCCAGACAATGCACAGCAGGTTGCTCGTGTATCCCGCGAACCAGCCGTCATGGGAAGTCCCCGTCTTGCCCGCCGCCGGTGCGGCAAATCCCATCGTCCGCACTCCCTCCGCAGTGCCAAAGTTCATCACCCCTTCCATCATGCTGGTCATCACGAAGGCGACGCGCGGATCGAGAACCTGGTTCTTCTCGCTGCCAAAGTTGACCACGATGTCGCCCTTGGCGTTGCGCACCGAGTTCACAAATATCGGCGAAAGCCGCATCCCGCCGTTCGCAAAACTCGTATACGCCGCCGTCATGTCCACCGGACTAGCGTCGTATGCTCCTAGCGCCATCGCCGGAGTGGCCTTCACCGAAGCGATTCCCGCCGCTTTCGCCAGATCCGCCACCTTCTCGTAGCCCACTTCCTCGGCCAATTTCACGGTCGCATTGTTGAGCGAAAGTGCTAGCGCCTGGCGCAGCGTGACGTCGCCGTGGTACTCCTCTTTGTAATTGCGCGGCTCATAAATCTGGTCGCCATAAGAAAACGTCGAAGGCGCATCCGCAACCGTCGACGCCGGAGTGATCACCGTCGCCGATCCGTCAATTGCCGTATTCATAGCCGCCGCGTAAACAAATGGCTTAAAGATCGATCCCGTAGGCCGCTTGGCGAGCGCGTGATTCAGTTGGCTGGCCCCGTAGTTCCGCCCCCCGACCAGCGCCTTGATTTCGCCCGTGTGCGGATCCATCGCCACCAGCGCCACCTGCGCCTGCGGACCCGGCACCACCGTGGTTTCAAATTTGTTCTTGCCCACCTTGACCTTCTTCGTTCGCATCTTCGTGACCTGGTCGTCCACCAGCTTGATGCCGACTTCGACCGCATGCGCAGCCGCCTCTTGCAGTCCGGGATCGAGCGTCGTGTAGATGCGATATTCCTGATCGTTGACCTCGCGCTCGTTCAACTTGCTGATGATGGTGTCCCGCACCATGTCGACAAAGTACGGAGCCTCGCTGGCCTCGACATTTGGAGGAGCAAGTTTGAGCGGCGTGGCCTTCGCCTTGTCGGCCTGCTCACGCGTAATCGCATGAGTATCGACCATCGATTCAATCACCGTATTGCGCCGTTCCAAAGCACGCTCGGGATGACGATAGGGAGAAAGATAGCTCGGCGCCTGAATCAATCCCGCCAACAGCGCGGCTTCTGGCAGCGTGACGTCTTTCAGATCTTTGTTGAAATAAGAATGCGCGCCTTCCGCCAGGCCCGAAATCGTAAACGATCCACGCTGCCCCAGATCGACGCGGTTGGCGTAAAACTCAAAAATCTGCTGCTTGCTAAACTTCTGCTCCAGCTCCACCGCGATCAGCATTTCGATCAGTTTGCGCTTGAACGTTTTCTCCGGGCTGAGAAAAAATGCCCGCGAAAGCTGCATCGTAATCGTCGAGCCGCCCTGCTGATGCCGTTGATGCGTGAAGTCGATCCACGCCGCCGCCGCCAGCCGCATGAAATTCACTCCGTTGTGCTGAAAAAAGCGCCGGTCTTCAATCGCCGTCACCGCTTCCACGATCACCTTGGGAATATCGTCGTACTTCACCAGTTCCCGCTTCGATCGCTGCTCCGCATCAAACAGCGAAGCCAGCATCTGCGGCTCCAGTTCATACGCCGCCAGATCTCCCGCAGACCGGCTGTTGATCGCGGAAACGGTTCCCTCGGCTACCGTGATCGTCGCCGGCTCGGGGCTGTGATACGACTCCGGCCCCGGCAGCACCTCAATCGCGGACCCGTGCACACGATAGCTGCCAAGCTGCGATTCGCCGTCTTTTCCTGTCGAGCTTCCTGTCGAGCTCTCGGAGTACCCCGCGTGTCGCAGCTCCGCCGCAATCTCCGGGACGGTCATTTTCGATCCGACCCTCACCGCCTCAGGCGCCGCGAAAATCTTAGCCGCACTGGCAAACACCGGACCGCGAAAACGCTGCTCGATGATCCGGTCATACTTTACATACCAATACGCAAAAAATCCGACCACCACGAGCGACAGCGAAAGAAACCCAAGCAGCGCATAACGCACCAGCGTATCGCGCCGCAGCAGCCCCCCTTTGCCGCGATTGCCGCCGCTCCGAGCCGTCGGAATTTTCAGCTTAATGGCCATGCGGGACACGCTACATCATGCAGAACAGCAATTCTCAGTCCCAACCCGTTTCTAGGCGTTGTTCTTCATTCTAAATCACAACGCCAACCCTACATTCGTTTCGATGCGTGTCAAGGGATACACGGGGTGTCGCACAGGATCATGGACGCATCGCCATGTTGATCCGTGCTCTGGCCGGTTCACCTCACGCCGGAATCCCCACCCGCCGAACCAACTCGTCGAACCGCGGATCGGCGCGCACCGGGTCCCACAGCCCCTCAACTCTCAAATAAGCAAGGCGATTGGACCGATCCGCATATGCCCTTTTAAACCACGAAAATACTTGGTCTTTATCTGCGGCAGCGTCCATCCCCTTCGCCTCCCGGTACTGCCCCTGGGATGCGTGTGATTGCCCCAGTACTCCATAGGCAACGGCGTAGTGCGGATCCATCTCCAGACTCTTATGGCACTGTTCAGCCGCCTGATCAAATTGCCGCGCCAAGTAGAGCTGCACCGCAAGTATGTGGCTGCTCGCGGACGAAGCCGGATCCAGAGCCGACGCGCGTTGTGCTTCAACCACCGCTTCTTCCGACCTTCCCAGCGAGCTGAGATAGAGAGGGTGAAATGAATGGTTCGCGACATAGGCAGCATTCGCGGCCAGTGCTTGCTTACATTACCTGCCAGCCGCAGCCCAGTCCCAATCGTAGGTGAAGCTCGCATACGCCAGCGACACATGAGCATCGGCCAGGCCACCGAGTCAACGAATGTGAACTCAGGAAAAGAAAGATCAAAGCGCAGCGGATCTCAAATTGTCCAGTCGATGAGAGACGTAAAGGTGGGAAACAAAAGACGGACTTCTGACAGCTACCTCTCAGTAGATGCCCTTATTCTTCGAAGAAGGATGAAACTCAATCGAGGTCGAGTAGCCGGGCAGATCGATGTCGACGCTGTAATCGACTTCAATGGTCAGCGTGCCGGTTCCGTATCCGCCTATTCGCGAAATATGCACTTCTTTCGGCGTCAGCGCAATGTCGTAGTTGCGGGCGTGTTTGATGATCGCTTCCCGCACATCCTCTTCCGTCCGCGTGCTGTACGTCGCCTGCAGCGCTTCGGTCTTGATCGAATCCTCGAGCTCGTAGTTCGAAAAATACGGCGGGATCACCTTGATCCCCACCAGCGCCAGCAGCGCGAAGATCGCCACGCCGAAGACCAATTTCATAGTTCCCCTAAAAAACAAATCGCCAAATCGCTGGTTGCGCGTTCCTGCCAGACGAGTTTTCCGGGATGCGCCAGGGGCTGTTTTTCCCAGCTAGAAAGCGGTCAAACGCATCCCCTGAAAATACTCGGCTATGGCTGGAATCTTAACGTCCACGGTCCCCAGAGTCGAGCGCGTAACGACCTCGACAGTATCTTCGGTAACCTTCTTCCCCACGTTGACACGAAAGGGGATACCGACCAGATCCGCGTCCTTGAACTTCACACCCGGCCTCTCGTCGCGATCATCCAGCAAAACGTCGTATCCCGCCCCTTCCAGCGTTCGCGCAACCTCCTCCGCCGTCGTGCGGATCTTCTCGTCTTTCGGATTGGTCGACACCACCACCACCTCAAACGGCGCGATCGAAGGCGGCAGCCAAAACCCATTCCCATCGTGATTCTGCTCGATTGCCGCAGTCAGAATCCGCTCGATCCCAATCCCATAGCTCCCCATAATCGGCGCAACCTCTTTGCCGTTGCGGTCCAGCACGCGCGCCCCCATCGATTCCGAATACTTGTAGCCCAATTTGAA
>JAYUJG010000220.1:0-3737 GCA_043765355.1 Acidobacteriaceae bacterium
AAAGCAAAACCCCATTATCGCTCAGAGATAACGGGGCTCAGAAAGTGTTCGCTGCAATTCGTGCGGAAGCACCTCGGACCGCGCCGCCGCCACGCTACAAAATCCCCTCGAATTCTATACGGAAGCCATATTCTGTCAACCGGAAAACATCGCCATTAAAACGATTCTTGCCGGGTTTTCCGTAAGGCTCCCGAAGGCCGCGGAAATCGATAGAGTGGAAACGGTCATGATCCGCCGCGGACTGCGCTTTTTATTTTTTTCTCGTCGTCAGCTTGTAAAGCTTCGCCCGCCGAGCCGAGGGCGGGGGACTCCCTCGGGACGCCAGCGCTACAAGAATCAACGACGGTGCGGGTACTGGAACGAATAACCCCCAGCTTCATTCCCCGACATGAACCTCGTGTTGTATTCGAGCAGGTAGTTCAGGTGGTCGGCATCGGACGGAAACGATTGTCCCGGATATGGATAGGCGCGCATGTCGCGGAAGGGCAGCGGATCGACCGTGTCGCCGCGGTAGGCGTAGAAGTCCATGTCTTTTTCGTAGCCGTTGGCGATGAAAAAATAATCGCGGACCCATCCGCGCGGGAGAGCGGGAAGTGTCGCGGGATCGAAGTCGAGGGCAATTTCGTCGCCCGATCCGAAGACGGCGAACTTGTCGTCGATGGATTCGAGCAGGGGACGCACATCGCCGTAGCGGGTGTAGGCTCCGGCGGGGCGCGTGTAGGGGCCGGTGGCGCTGGTCTTTTCGTAGATGTACTTCACGTTGCCGGGCGGCTGGTCTTCGATTTTTAGCGGGAAACCATGAAATCCCAAGTCGGCGCGCGCAAGCGGTACGCAGGTTAGGCGAGCTGTTTGATCTTGGCCAGTTCGGCTGATCAGGATGTTGTCCCAGTAGATTTGCAGATTTGTAGTGATTCGAATGCGGCGCGTGCCCACAGGGAGTTTGCCGGTGAGATCGGCGGTCATTGTGCGCGCGCCTCCGGCGGGAAATCCGATGTCGTCCGCGACCCGTAGCCATTTTCCTGCGCCATTTTTCCTCGGCGAACTATCGGCAACTTGCGCTTCGACATACGGCGCGAACGGACGCAGATGGGCTTGATCGGCGGCGTACATGCTCGTCGCCGAGAAATATTCGATCTCTCCGTGCATCAGAAGCCAAAGCGGGCCGCCGTTGTATGCCTCTCCTAGATCAAGTTCGAGGGTGTGGGGCTCGGCGAATCCGAGGAAGGGAAGCGTTTTGAAGTCGCCGAAGAAACGATGCGCGAGCAGATCGGGAAGCACGTTGTGGCCGTGTTCGTCCCACGCGCCGGCGGGCGAACGCGTATCTTCGTTATTGTTATTGCTGAACACCACTTTGAATGGCGGGTACGGAGGGTTGCTCGCGAAATATTCGTTCGGATCGACGTTGACATTGGCGGGATGATCGACCGCCAGCAATTTCACCTGATCGAGATAGACCGATTCTTCTAGAGGCTCCATGAAGCGGAAGCTCAGCTTGCCATCTTTTTCGCGGAGTGACGAGCGGTCGAGTTTGATGGCTTCAGTGGGGCGCGCGATGTTGCGCACTACGCGTGAGCTTGCTCCGTAGGGAAGCGGCAGGTAGGACGGCGGCACGGGTGAATCGGCCACGGGTGAAGCGGGCGCGGGTGAAGCGAGCACGGACGAAGCGAGCACGGACGAATCGGGCACGGATGAATCGGGCAAGAACGGGAAGGGCACGGCTTCAGCCGTGCCATCAAGATGCGTTAAAGATGAGGGCTTTAGCCCCTGAGGTGCGCCGCCGCCATCGTTCGCAGCGATCCAGTGTCCAACGACGCCCGCCCCGAGCATGTCGCCGACCAGTTGATATTCATGACCGTCCCACGCGAAAAGCGTTGGACACGAACTGCCGCGGCGGTCGAGTTCCGTGATGTTCTGCACTTTGTTGGCGGAGACTTCAATTTCATCTTGCAGAACGCCAGTCGGCCACAACATGCGGACTACATCGGCTTGTTTCGCTTGGCCAAGGCCGATGGTCAGGTAGGGAGAGTTCTGCCCCAGATAGCCGGACGATCCGTAAACTTCAAACTTTTGCCGCAGGCCAGCGGAGAAGACTTCGACTTTCGTGCCGATGGCGGACTTGTTATCGTTCAGGCCTTTGAGCGCCAGACGCAGCGAGTTGTTCTTGTTGCCGCCTTCGTTGCGGAGCAGAACGGCGGGGCCGTGATTCTGCGTGATCAGGAGATCGACGGCGCCGTCGTTGTCATAGTCTCCGGCGATGATGACGCGCGGATCTTTGAGCTGAATCTTGTCGAGGCCTACGTCGGCGGTGACGTCTTTCCATCCGTCAGGGCCGAGATTGCGAAAGAGGCGAACTTCACCGCGACCATCTTTTGTTTCGCCAACGGCGGCCAGGTCGACCCAGCCGTCGTTGTCGTAGTCGATGGCGACGATGCCGAAGGCGCGGACCCAATCGACTTTCGGCAGCGGGACCTGGTCGAAGGTTTTGCCTTGATTGTTCCGCCAGAGCGAGATGCCGGGCGCGCCCGCGTGAGTGAACGCGATATCCATCCAGCCGTCGTGATCGAAATCAAGTACCGACACACCCACCGTTGAGCCCGGCACTGCGGCCGACCACGGTTGCCGCGCCGGGAATTTTCCTTCGCGTGGATTTTCGAAAATTGTAGGCGCGTGCTCTCCGCCGGAAGCGACGAGGTCCACGGCGCGATCGTTGTTGTAGTCGGACCCCACGACGCTGGTTGCGTTCTCTTGCGTCAGCCCGAGATCGGCGGTTACATCGGTGAACGTACTATTGCCATTGTTCCGCCACATCTTGACGGGGAGGCCGAAGACCTTGGACTCCGCATCCAGCACAGGGAACACAGACTGCCTGGTACCCAGTAAATCGAGATCCCCGTCGTGGTCGTAGTCGACAAAGTTCACACCCTGCCACACCACGACACCACTACCCGCGGTTCTGTCGCTGATGATACCCGCTGCTCCCGTAATATCTTCGAACTTGTTGCCTTTGTCGTTGTGAAGCAGAAACACGCCAGCGGAAGTCGTAAGGGCGAGATCGGGAAAACCGTCATTGTCGTAATCGCCGGCGGTACATCCTGTTAGCCGGAGGCTCCGATCCAGGCCAAACTTTTCGGACACCTCAGCGAACTTCCCATTGCCGAGGTTATGAAAAAGCGCCAAGCCGCCGCCCGGCCCACCGTTCGCGATCAAGATGTCGATCTTGCCATCGTTGTCATAGTCGAGGAAGCAGGCAGACGCGGAACCTAGTGGGTTGAACACTCTGCGAGTATGGAGTCCAGCCTCCTTCGTCACATCCACAAACCTGACCGGAATCTGCGGCAGAACTTTCTCCACCGCCACCGGCGAGTCTTCCGCCCGTGAATACTTCCCCTGTTCTCCATACGCCAGGCTGATCGGCGATCCCAGCTTGTTCTGCGTGATGTATTGGAATTTCTTCATCGCCTCATGTGCGGGATCGGCTTGGCCGGATTGCTGGTAGGCTCGCGCCATTCCGAACTGCGCGGAGGCGTGGTGCGGGTCTAGCTTTAAGGCGTGCTCGAAGGCGGCGATCGCTTCGGGGAATTGCTTAACCTGAGCGTGGGTCGAACCCAGGAAATACCAGGTGTCGGCGTCGTTGGGGTCGATTTCGGTTACGCGATGGAAGGCGTCGACGGCGGCGCTTGCATCCGACGAGTTTTTGTAAAAGAGGCCGAGGTTGTACCAGGTGTGAGGGTCTTTCG
>JAYUJG010000221.1:0-4580 GCA_043765355.1 Acidobacteriaceae bacterium
GACTGGAAGTAATGCCGGTCGAAGAATTCCGTGAGAAGGAGGCGTCGGGTGCGTCGTATGTGGACGGAACGCCCGATGGTTCGCGGCCCGGTCACATCATGGTGAACACCGGCGATTTCGCCAAGCGTAGCCTGTTGGATGTCGAAACCACGGCGTATCACGAAGGCGTCCCCGGGCATCATCTGCAACTTACGATTGCGCAAGAATTGCCCGAACTGCCTGTCTTCCGGCAACACGAGTACTACACGGCGTTCACGGAAGGCTGGGCGCTCTATTCGGAAAGACTGGGGAAGGAAGCGGGATTTTTCCAGGATCCTTACAGCTACTACGGACACTTGCAAGACGACATGCTGCGCGCGATTCGCCTGGTCGTCGACACCGGTTTCCATTCGAAGCACTGGACGCGACAGCAGGTTGTCGACTATTTCCACGATCACTCCGCGATCGACGAACCCTCGGTGCAGAGCGAGACCGATCGTTACATGGCGTGGCCGGCGCAAGCGCTCGGCTACAAGATCGGGCAGCTAGAAATTCTGAAGCTGCGGCAATATTCGAAAGACCAACTGGGTGCCAGGTTCGACGTGCGGGGGTTCCATGACGAAGTGCTGTCAGGCGGCGCGCTGCCGATGGACGTGCTGAGCACGCGCATTCACGAGTGGGTCGGGCGGCAGAAGGCGCAGGCGTCGGTGCCGACGCCGAGCGCTGCGCCGAACGCAGCTTCGGCCACAGCTTCGTCCGCAAATTTGGCCGCAACCGCGAAGCAAAACTGAAACGCCAGTTCACCGGCGGAGTATGATTTCGGCTATGATGGTGCCGACACCCGAACAGGAACGCGTCCGCATAGCGGGCGTGTACTCCGCGATGAGCAATGAAGAACTCGGCGAGATTGCCGGCAGTGGCGATGAGTTGAGCGCGGCCGCTTTCGAGGCGTTGCAAGCAGAGGGTGCAAGGCGCGGCCTCACGCTGACGATCGCTCCGCCGCGCGGTGAAGACGTTTTCGAGTTCAACGAAACCGTCACCCTGCGGCAGTTCCGCGATCTGCCCGAAGCGCTGCTCGCGAAGGGCAGTCTGGAGTCAGCCGGGATTCAGGCCTATCTCGTCGACGACAATATGATTCGCATGGATTGGTTCATCTCCAATCTGCTCGGCGGAATCAAGTTGAAAGTTCATCCCGAAGACGCCGAAGCAGCCAACGAAATTCTGAACCAACCCATCCCCGAGATACTGGACATCGAAGGCGTCGGAAGCTTCGAGCAACCGAAGTGTGCGCGCTGCCAGTCGCTCGATGTCGCTTACATCGAAGACCAGCAGGGATGGACATGCAGCCAATGCGGCAACGCGTGGCGGTAGAGACGGGGCTTGCCCCGGGCTTGCCCCGTCTCTTTCGCTCCGGCAACGGGCGTGGCGAGAGACACAGCGGGACGCAGCCGGAGATGCGGCAAGCCGCGTCTCTACCGGGGCGTTATAATCGGCTGCGATGCGACAGTTTTTCCGCAGGTTGCTTTTGGCATTGGTCCTGATGACGGTGGCGCTGATTTCGGCGCTCACGTCGATGCAGTTGGCGATCCACGGTCGCGAGGTCTCGATTCCAAGACTCGTGGGCATGAGTCCATTTGAAGCCGAGCGTGCGGGCGCGGCTTCCGGTTTGCAAGTGGTCGTGGAGCGGCAGTTCTACAGTCCCGACATTTCCGAAGGAAAGATCATGACCCAGGTGCCGCCGCCCGGAGCGAGGGTGCGGCGCGGTTGGTCGGTGCGTGTGGCGCAGAGTCTGGGGCCACAGCGCGTGGCGATTCCCGACGTGACCGGTGGCAGCGAGCGAGTTGCGGAGTTGAACATACGGCGGCGGGGACTGAGTCTCGGCTCGATTGCACGCTTGAACTTGCCAGACGCGCCGCTCGACCAGGTGATAGCGCAGAGTCCGCCGGCGAATGCCAGCGGCATTTCCGCGCCGAAGATAAATCTATTGGTGAGTGCCGGGGCAGAAATTCCGGTTTACATCATGCCGAACCTCACCGGGCAACCGCTCGGCAGCGCGATGCTGGCCCTGCAAGATGCCGGTGTCAAGGTCGGCAAGGTCAGCGTGCTGCCACAGGTGCCGCTGCCGGGTGAGCCGCAAGCCGCGCCGGTTGCGGCGTCCACTAGCGCCGAACCCAACGCGGCGAGCATGATTGTGACGCAGAATCCGGCACCGGGTCAAAAAATCGCGGCGGGCGGCGTGGTGAATTTTGAAATTCGGTAGAGGACCGGAATACGCTCCGGCACTCTCAATCCAGGGGCTGACGAAAGACGTTCACCACCGGGTACACAGAGGAACACGGGGTGGCTTCAATGATTTTCGTGGCGCTTCCGAAAACTATTTTCGTTCAATCACTGCCGCGAAAAATCCGTCGGAGGGATGCGGGCCCGGTAGTGTTCTGAGATGACGTCCGCTGAGAAGCGATGCGATATCCAGCTCAGACGGAAACTCCCCGTGCTGCCGTAGCTGTTCCAGTTCATTTTTCATATCGCCGATCTTGAATTCCGTCGAGTCCGCGACTACAGCTTCCACCACGGCTTCGTTTTCTTCACGCTCCAGCGAACAGGTCGAATACACGAGCCTGCCGCCAGTCGCGAGCTGGGAAAGCGCGGATTTTAGAATTGCGATCTGCCGCGATTGAAGATCTTCCAAATCTTTGAGTTTGAGCCGCCACTTGATTTCCGGATTGCGGGCCAGCGTGCCGGTGCCGGAGCAGGGAACGTCGGCGAGGATACGCTCGAACGGCAGCGAGAAAGGCAAATGACGCGCGTCAGCAGCGACGATTCTGACGTTCGGCATTCGATTGAGACTCTGCAGCAGACGCGCACGGTGCGGATGCAATTCGGTCGCGAAAACTTTCGCGCGACGGTTGTGCTCGGCGAGCAGGGCAGTCTTGCTGCCGGGTGCGGCGCAACAATCGAGAATCGCGGACTCTGGCTTCGTTTCGGTCCTTGTTTCCTGCGTTACCGCTCCAGTCGTTACGCGTCGGCCAGCCAGCAGTGCGATCAGTTGCGAGCCTTCATCCTGGATCAACGCGCGGCCCTCGCGGTAGGCGCGCGTTGCCGTGATGTCTCCGGAAACAACGCGCCGCGCAGTCGATAACAGGAGGCCCGGCGAAAGCTGAATGCCGGCCTCGGCGAGTTCGGCGGTGGTTCGGTCATCGCGAACGTGAATTGCAGTGGTGGGGATGGTCTGATCGGAGGCACAAATGTTCCGCGCCGATTCCAGGCCATAGCGCTCCGTCCAGCGCGTTACCAGCCAGGCTGGATGAGCAGCGCGGAATGCGAGAGTGGCGGCGTCTGGCGAGTTGTTGATTTCCGCGGAAGAGTCTTCTGCTTCGTTTTTGGTGCGCGTGATTTTCCGGAGAACGGCATTTACAAACGCAGCCGCCGAACTCTTCCGCGTAGCTTTGACGAGCTCCACACTTTCAAAAATCGCAGCGTGTGCCGGAACTCTGGTTAGAAACTGCAACTGATACACACCGAGGCGCAGTGCGATCAGGACTTCCGCGTCGAGCCGCTTGAGTTTTTGCGATGAAGCGGCGGACAGCCGAACGTCGAGCAGGGACCGCCAACGCAGAACGCCCATTACCAATTCAGTGGCGAGCCCGTGATCGCGGTCAGAAAGCTCGACAAGCGCGGCGGAGTGGAGAAGTTCAGTGGCGTAAGAATCGTCACGCTCGATCCGCAAAAGAATTTCGAATGCCACTGCTCGAGCTGGAGAAACGGCCATTACAGCCTATTGTCCCAGATAGTCGCCGGATTTGAGCCGGTAGCCGTTGATGAATTCCTGCGCGCTCATGCGGCGCTTGCCTTCGAGTTGGACTTCGATCAACTCCAGCGTCGTGTCGGCAGCTTCATTCTTGTTCTTGCCGCAGCCGACGAGAAGCCGTGTGCCTTCGATGGTCAACACTCCGGCGCTCGACTTGAGAGCATGTTGCGAGGGCAAAGGCAGCGCGCGATGGACTTGCAGTGTCTTCCCTTTCGACGTAGAGAACGCACCGGGCCACGGTTGAAAGCCGCGCAGGCGATTGAAAAGATCTTCGGCGCTGCGTGCAAAATCGATGCGGCCATCTTCTTTTTTCAGAATCGGCGCGAGCGTTGCCCGCGAATGATCTTGAGGAGTGGCGCGCACCTGGCCGCTTTCAAGTCCGCGCAGAGTCTCGACCATCAACTCCGCGCCGATGGACGCCAGCTTCGGACTCAGCGTTTCGGCCGTATCATCCCGACTAATCGCGAGCTCGCGTTGCAGCAGCGTGTCACCAGTGTCGAGTCCGGCGTCGATGCGCATGGTCGTAACTCCGGTGACGGTTTCGCCGCACGCGATGGCCCACTGGATTGGCGCGGCGCCGCGATACTTCGGCAGCAGAGACGCGTGTAGATTTAGGTTCCCAAGCCTCGGCAGATCGATCATCCACTGCGGAATGATACGGCCGTAGCCAACGACGATGATGGCGTCGGGATGAATCGCCGACAGTTGATCGCGAAATTCAGAATTGTTCTTGATGGCGGCGGGCTGAAGCACAGGAATGCTGAAGCGGTTGGCGGCGTCTTTTACCGGAGAA
>JAYUJG010000222.1:0-8922 GCA_043765355.1 Acidobacteriaceae bacterium
GGCCTGAAAGAAGGCGACCAGGTGGTACTACAGTAGAAAGAGAGGTCGCGCTGGTCGCTAGTCGTTAGTCGTTCGCGGGCATGGTTTGCCAGCGACTAACGACCAGCCTGGTACAGTGACTCCCGGAGGAACGCAATGTTTGACACTTTCTTAATTCAGCATCGCGCCATTCGCACCCTGGCCTTCATCCTGGCCACTTCGCTGGCCGGATTCGCCTCGGTCATTGGAAGCTTTGACCGGTCGTTCCAAGTCAATGGCAACGTCGACCTCGAAGTGCTGACGCGCTCCGGCGACATCGTTGTGCGCAACGGCTCCGACGGCAACGTCACCATTCACGCCAAGATTCACTCGAGCAATTCCTGGTTCGGCGGCGATCACAAGGCCGAAGTCCAGGAACTGCAGAACAATCCTCCGATTCACCAGACCGGCAACAGCATCCGCATTGACTACGTTAACCTCAACAACATTTCCATCGACTACGAAATCACCGTCCCAGAAAATACCGCGATTCGCGCCCACACCGGCAGCGGAGATCAGACGGTGGAAGGACTGAAGGGCAACGTCGATCTCGAGAGTGGCTCTGGCGACCTACGGCTGGCGCGCCTTACGGGTGAATTGCACTTCCAGACAGGATCGGGGAATGTTCGCGGCCGCGACCTCGCCGGTCCAGCGAAGGTAAAAGCGGGCAGCGGGGACATTGAAATCGAAGAAATGGCTGCGGGCGACGTCGATATCCGCACCGGCTCCGGCAACATCACCGTCAACGGCATCAATGGCGGATTCCACGCCGAGGCAGGCAGCGGCAACATTCACGGCAAAGGCTCGCCGAAAAATATGTGGAGCGTCCGCACCGGCTCGGGGAACGTGAACTTGAACGTGCCCTCAGACGCCGCTTTCGACGTCGACATCTCGTCAAGTTCCGGCAGCGTCACGCTCGGCCATCCCGTGACCACGACCGTGCAAGGCCGTATCCAGGAAAATCGCAAGAGCGTAGTCGGCAAGGTGCGCGGCGGAGGCCCGGTAGTCTCGGTTCACACCGGCTCCGGCGACGTAGCCGTCGATTAGCCAAGAAGTCGTAGCGCCGCCGTCCCGGCGGCTGTCCGGCGGGCGTCCTCGCCCGCCGCATGGACAGCATCAAGCAATTTTGCCGGACTAACTTCTACTCTAAAAACAAAAACCGCCGCTCACCTTCGAGCAACACAAGCCTTGACGTTCCGCGCGGCAACAGCCGATACTTCGGTAGCTCCCAAAACTATTCCGTATCCCACGAGGCAACGATTGGCGCGCGTCCCGATCATCACTCTCACCACCGACTTCGGACTCAACGACCATTTCATTGGCGCCATGAAAGGCGTCATTCTCGAAATCGCCCCAGAGGCGCAGATTGTCGACATCAGCCACGCCGTCCAGGCCTTCGATATTCTCGACGGCGCGCTCACCATTTCGCAGGCCTACTCCTACTTCCCTTCCGGCACCGTGCACATGGTGATTGTCGATCCCGGAGTCGGCACCGCCCGCCGGCCCATCATGATGACCGGTTCCCGCCATCTGTTTGTGGCGCCCGATAACGGCGTGCTGTCTCTGATCTACGCGCGCGAGGAGCGCATCTCCGTCCGCCACATCACCTCTGACCACTACTTTCTGCCGGAACGCAGCAACACCTTCCATGCCCGCGACATCTTCTCTCCCGTCGCGGCGCACCTCGCCAAGGGAGTGGGGCCCGACCACTTCGGCGAAGAGATCACCGACTATGTGCGCTTTGGGGCTCCGCGCCCGAAGCCGGTGGACGAGCACACGCTTCGCGGCGTGGTTTTGAAAGTCGATCGCTTCGGCAATCTCATTACCAACATCACGCCACAGGATGCCCCCAAGCTTTTCGATGCTGATCCACCGGCATTCAAAATCGCAATTGGCAGCAAGGCGTCGGCAACTCGTATCTGTGCGACTTACGCGGAAGGCTCACCTGGCGAGGTCTTTGGAATTCTCGGCAGCATGGGTTTTCTGGAAGTGGCAACGAATCGAGGATCAGCGTTTCAATTGCTGGGGGCGGGCAAGGGCAGTGCAGTGAATGTGGTAATGGAAGGACCGTGAACCCAGCAGACAAAACTAATGAACGTAGGGACAGCCGCCCTCGACTGTCCAAGCGAGCGCAGCTCGCTCAATGCCTCAGTTAATCCGTCCAAGAGAAAAGCGAAAAATTAGCGAGCCCGTCTGGAGTGGGCAGCCGAGGGCGGCTGCCCCTACGTCAAAGGTTCTTAGCCCCCGGGATGAATGTAGCGATCCATCTCCGCTGTCCACTTTAGAAATCGCCACAAGCTGGCTCGCTCAATCCACAAGAATTCCCAAAATTCCAGAAATCCGATCTGAGTCATCTTCACGCCCGTGAAAGTCTCGATGCGCCATAGCAGATAGGGACTGCGCCATGGCGCTATTCGGTGGCCGCGAGTCGAGTTCCAAAGAAACCGCAGCATTGGCCGCATAGGTTTTCGGTAAACGTCCTCTGTAGAGACGCCGCTTGCCGCGTCTCCCGCTGCGTATCCCCGCGTCACCCATTCCGTAAGAAAAAGAGACGCGGCAAGCCCCGTCTCTACGGCGGAATTTATTTCGTGATCTCGACGCTGGCCCGCGTGTTTTCCCACTCCATGCGCAGCGTGCACTTGCCGCCCGCCTGGTCAAAGGCGATGGTGAAATTCTCGACCGCCGCAGACGTCTTGGAAACGCTCATCGGCACCCGCGCCAGATCTTCCTTCTCGCCCGCATAGTCCGTTCCCCACTCGCCCGTCTTTTTGCTGATCACCAGCCACCAGGCATCGGCTTTAGGGACAGTAAAAATCGTATAGCTGCCCGCCGGCACCGCCTTGCCGCCGACCGTGGCGTTCGCATCACTGACAAACGTGGTCGCGTCGTTCGCGCCCGTACGCCACACTTGCCCATAGGGCACCAGCGCTTTGTCGCTCGCCTCGCCAAAAATCTTCCGTCCCTTTGCGCGCGGACTCGAATAATCCATTTTGATGCTCTTGCCGTCGGAAAACTTGCACTGCGCACTGGCCGGCGGACTGGGCCGCTTGGCTTTGTCATCCGACATGCTCATCTGCGCCGGGGCAAGGGTTGCGACTGCGAACAATAACGCAGCGAGTAAGGCAAATTTCTTCATGATTTTGTTTCCTCCTGAGATGCACTTAGCATTTAGCTTTTAGCGATTAGCAAATCGTCCCCATCAGAAGGCTCCCCGGGGTCCCCATCACCGAACGCCCATTCGCCTTGGACGCGCTTCGGTCTTAGCTAAACCGCTAATTGCTAATTGCTAAATGCTGAGTGCTGAGTGCTGAGTGCTGTCTGCTGAATTATACGCACAGCCGTTACAATCTGCTCATGGCCGTCTTCCACGAAAAGCAGGAGGATCTCGAACACTTCGAAACCCGCATGGGCGTGCCCCGCGGACGCCTCGCCGTCACCATGGACCTAGTCACCGACGCCATGGCCCTCGTCGGGCAGCACGGCGTCTATTGCCAAAGCCAGCGCTGGCCAGGCAAACCGGTCATGGACGTGCACCTCATCATGAAAAATCTGACCGACGCCAAAGAGCTGATTCAAAGCGTAATGGAAGCACTCAAAACCAACCCCCTGTAGAGACGCGGCTTGCCGCGTCTTTCCCCCCCGCGAGATGAGACGGCGAAAGGCGGGGCAATCCCCGTCTCGACACCAAAGTTTTTCCGTACGCCATCCTCCGGAATCCCCCGCTCCGAAAAGATTTACAATCCAGAGATGGAGCGCAAAATTTTCTGGGCTTCGTTCACCGTGCTCGGACTGCTAGCCGATTTTGTACTGCCGCTGTGGTGGGCGCTCGGCGCGACCGTTCCCATCGTCTATGTTTCGTGGTGGGTGGCGTACCGCAGCGGATGGTTCGACTAAGGTTCATCAAGACTGCAATCTGCGCTTCACCCCGTGCACGACCTAGGCCAAACTGTACTTCCCCTTCTCAATCGTCTTCTGCGCAATCAACTGCCGCAGTGCAATCGTGTTAAAGGGCTCGTGCTTCGACAACCGGCGCACGATGGCCAGTTGCGTCCGCAGCATATCGCCTTCGGCTACATCGGCAATCACTTTCTTAGCCGCCGCCTCGATCTTCTCCAACCCCTGCGTGAGATAGACGCGGGTCATGGCAACTGGCAGCGCAGCCGCCGTTTCGCCTTTTTGTTCAACCATCTTCTGCGTGCGCAGCACGGCCGATTCCATCGCATAGATTTCGATCGTCATATCGGCGATCGCGCCCATCACTTCCTGCTGATCCTGAATCGTCATCATGTATTTCTGTGTCGCCGACCCCGCGATGAACAGCCCGAGCTTCTTCGCCTGCGCCACCAGTTTGCGTTCTTCCGCCAGCGGGCCTTCGATGTCTTCGCCAACCGACGGACCGCTCAGCACTTCGTCCATCAACTTCTTGATCGCAGGCATCAGCGCCAACTGCCCGCTCATCGCCCGCTTCAGCAGAAAGCCGGTAATAATCAGCCGGTTGATCTCATTCGTGCCTTCGAAAATGCGGTTGATGCGGGCATCGCGATAAGCGCGCTCCGCCGGATACTCTTCCACAAAACCGTAGCCTGCGAATACCTGCAGCGTCTCGTCCACCACGTAGTCGATCATCTCCGATCCCCACACCTTGAGAATCGAACACTCCACCGCATATTCTTCGATCGCCTTGCGCCGTTCCTTGGCCGCGTCCGGACTCGCCCCGTCGATTTCCGACAGCAAAGCATCCATCATGCCAACCGTGCGATAGACGAGCGACTCGCCAACATAAATCAACGTCGCCATGTTGGCAATCTTTTCACGCACCAGCCCGAAATCGCCGATCGTCTTATTAAATGCCTTGCGTTGTTTGGCGTACGCCACGGCATGTTCGATCGAAACCCGAGCACCACCGACGCACATCGCGCCCAGTTTGAAGCGCCCGATGTTCAAAATGTTGAAGGCGATGATGTGACCCTTGCCAATTTCGCCCAGCAGATTCTCGACCGGCACTTTGCAGTCGTTCAAAATAATCGGGCAGGTCGACGATCCGCGAATGCCCATCTTGTGTTCTTCAGCGCCCACAGAAAATCCAGAAAAGGTTCTCTCCACCAGAAACGCGGAAAACTTTTCGCCGTCAATCTTCGCGAACACCGTGAACAGGTCGGCAAATCCGGCGTTGGTGATCCACATTTTTTCGCCGTTCAAAATATAGTGCTTGCCATCCGGCGATAGCACTGCTCGGGCGCGGCAATTGAGCGCGTCGGAACCGGAAGTCGCTTCCGACAAAGCGTAGGCACCCACGGTTTCTCCGGCGGCCAGACGCGGCAAATATTTTTTC
This sequence comes from Acidobacteriaceae bacterium, assembly GCA_043765355.1. Taxonomy (GTDB): domain Bacteria; phylum Acidobacteriota; class Terriglobia; order Terriglobales; family Acidobacteriaceae; genus Acidiflorens. The sequence continues at coordinate 5,351 of JAYUJG010000222.1, forward strand.
TTCTGCTCTTCGCTGCCAAAATAAACAATCGGCAGTAGTCCAATCCCGCTGTGCGCGCCCCATGTCGTGGCAAACCCCGCATATTTCGCCATGTGGTCGGCGATGATGGCGGCCGTAACTTTGTCCATTTCCAAGCCGCCGTAAGCCTCGGGAACTTCAACCCCGCTCAGCCCGAGGTCGCCGGCCTTCTTCAGCAGCGCGCGTGAGACCGAGTAATCCTTGTGCTCGATTTTCTCGGCTTGCGGCAGAATTTCCTTGACGGCAAACTCTTCCGTCGTTTGCCCGATCATCTGCTGCTGCTCTGAAAAATCTTCAGGGGTGAAGACATCGCCAGTCTGACGTTCTTCGATCAGAAAGCTGCCGCCGAGAATCTTCGTCTTTGGAATCGTAGTCGTCGCCATAGATAAGAGTTCCTCAGAATCAAAAACGTCGACCACCAAGGGCACGAAGGTCCACGAAGGAAAATCAAAAGCTTCAAGAACTTCCTTCGTGAACCTTCCTGCCCTTGGTGGTTAACTCCCTTACTTCCACCCAGTACCGTTCACAAATCGTTTGATGCCATCCTTCAGGTTGGCCACATTGAAGTTTATGAGAAGCCCCAGAGAGCGTCCACTGCCGCAATCACGGCGTGACTGATCTCCTGAATACTAAGCCGGTTGATCGTAGCTGTAGCCATGCCCTCAGTTATTACCCATCCTGAGGTCACGCGCAAGGATCCGCGTCACAATACAATTGGTCGGTTTTCCTTCGTGAACCTTAGTGCCCTTGGTAATTCAAGCTCTTTGCCAACCACAAACGACACGAAACTTCATGAAGGAACAATCTCACCTCAGATTTTCAAAAATCCCCGCCGCCCCCATCCCTCCGCCAACGCACATGGTAACCAAACCGTAACGTCCCCCGCGCCGCTTCAGTTCCCGGATCACGCTGGCCGTCAGCTTCGCCCCCGTACATCCCAGCGGATGCCCCAGAGCAATCGCGCCGCCGTTCACATTCACACGCGCAGGATCGAGCCCCGCCTCCTGAATCACCGCCAAAGACTGCGCCGCAAACGCCTCGTTCAATTCGATCACATCGATGTCCGAGAGCTTCAAGCCCGCCAGTTTGAGCGCCTTGGGAATCGCAAACACCGGCCCCAGCCCCATTTCTTCCGGCTTGTATCCCGCCGTCGCAAACGCGACGTAACGCGCGAGAGGAGTTATCCCCAGAGCCTTAGCCCGCTCCGCCGACATCACGACAGCCGCCGCCGCGCCATCCGACATCTGCGAAGAATTTCCCGCCGTACTTACTCCCTTCACATGAAACGCCGCCTTCAAAGCGCCCAGCGCCTCCAGCGAAGTATCGGCCCGCGGCCCCTCATCCACCTTGAAAGTAATTTCAGTCTTCCCAAACGACTCCCGTAGGGACAGCCGCCCTCGGCTGTCCGAGGCGACCGGGGCAGCCGAGGCAACTGCCGCTACATGACCATTCCCATTCGGCGTAGTAAAACTAACCGGCACCGCCACCGTCTCTTCATCAAACTTCCCCGCCGCAATCGCCGCCAAAGCCTTCTGATGGCTGCGCAACGAAAACTCATCGCAAGCCTCGCGCGTAATCCCAAACCGCTCCGCCACCCGCTCCGCCGTCAACCCCATCGAAAGATAAGCATCCGGATAATGATCCACCAGCCACGGATTCGGCGAAATCTTATTCCCGCCCATCGGAATCATCGACATCGATTCCGTCCCGCCCGCCACCATCACCTCAGCCCCGCCCGACATGATGCGCTCCGCCGCCATGGCAATCGCCTGCAATCCAGACGAGCAGAACCGATTAATTGTCACCGCCGACACCTCAACTGGCAACCCCGCCCGCAACGAAGCAATGCGAGCCACGTTCATCCCCTGCTCCGCCTCGGGCATGGCGCAGCCCAGGATGACGTCCTCAATTTCTTTGGGGTCAAGCTGCGGCACGCGATCAAGCGCGCCCTTGATGGCGACGGCGGCGAGTTCATCGGGACGCGTGGCCCGCAACGTGCCCTTATACGCGCGCCCCACAGGAGTGCGGACGGAGGAGACTATTACGACTTCACGCATAACCTAATTCTAACTCGCAAAGCCTCATGGAATGACAAAGCTCGCGTGGTGACGGGGCTTCGCCCCGTCCAATCCGAGCCAGATCGGCAGCAACCATTCACGGCTGCTCGCCAATCACTGTCATCTTGCTATCGGTCCGAAACTTTTTGTAGTCGCGATACGTCTGATCGATGTCTTCGTTGAAGCTCTTGAACAGCGCAACCCGCGCGTCGAAATGAACCTGTACGTGTTTGGGCAGCCAGACTTCATCGTTCACCCGGGTCTTCTCGACAACGATGTGCGTGCCTTTGTGAATCCGGGCGAGCACCCACCCGACCGATATGGTGTCAATCGCTGTGATGTCGAGCTTCACCCATTGGGCATCGGCCTTGTCGATCCAGACGCGGCCTTTGAATCGGTTGAGAATCCTGGCACCAAAATTCTTGGGCTGGTAGCCGGGACGAGGCTCGCCCTCCAGCACCCACGCATCCCGCCCGCCGATCGCCTCGGAACCGACAACCCAAAAGTGGAACGCGTCGGCCACCTCCAGCACAAACTTGCGATCGTCCTCCCGCCCCTTTGCTTCACACTCCAGTCGCTTGCGGCGGTCGCCTTCAAATTCGTTCTTGCGTTTGTCGATGATCTTCTGAATCTTCTCGTCTTCTTTTTTTGCCTCGTCGGCCGTCAGCAGTTTGTCATCCCGGGCAATCAGCCGTTCGACAGACTCGCCATCGATCTCCAGAATCTCCGACGTCTGGGATTCAACTTTCTTCACCACTCCGTGCCCATCGAGTTTGTGTTCCTCCTCGCGCTCGATGTAGGTGTAATCGCGCTGCTGCTTGTCGTTTTCCAAGTCCTTCTCTTCGGCCCGGCGCAGCAGTGCCCGAATCTGTTCCGCCGGCACAACACCCGAGGCATCCGGCTTTAGATCAACCGACGGTGGCGGTGGCGCCGCCTCATGGATTGAAGAATTGCCTTTAACCGGAGCCGGCGACTCCCCAAGCGTGCTCGTGCTCAAGCTCAGCAGCACCAGGGGGAGACAGCCAGACCAACGCATAGGTGCTATACGCACGAGACCATACTCCGGTTCATTTCTCGGCCCGCTCCAAACATCCCGCCCGGAACGACCGCCCATCCAGCCGATGCAGCCGCTTCGCCTGAGCGCGCGTGATCAATGGCCAATGAGAAATTGTAAGCAAGTATTCCGCCACAAACCACACCGGCTGCTCCGAAGTCATCCACTGCAGGGGATCGAACCGCAGCATGTCCACCGGCCGCGAATACGTCCGCAATGTCCGCTCGCCGCGCAGATTGAAATACGTGTCGAAATAACTAAGCGCCAGCTCGCGCAGCGTGCGATACACCGGCTCGCGATAGCGGCACCCGGTGTAGTTTGACTTCGCCAACGCGCCCCAGTGTCCATCGATCTGATACACGGCGATCACATGGTCGGTATCGTGTTCCGCTTCGAGATCGAGAATCAGCGGAGGAAATCCGATGACCCGCAACGCCGCCGCC
>JAYUJG010000223.1:0-20692 GCA_043765355.1 Acidobacteriaceae bacterium
AGTCCGCTCGCATCCACCACAAACCATTTACGCGCAATATCTCCCTCTTTCGGGAAATAGGTTGACATCGGAACTCTCCCAGAAAATAAAAGAACGCTAGTACAACAAAAACTGAAGACCGCTGAGGCCCAGATTGATTGTGTGTCGATCGACTTTTGATCGACGATCCACGCAGAACGCGCGCTAGGTTATGCCAGGCGGGCAGCCGCAGGACTTCCAAAGGCTTCTAGAATAGCCCACTCTTGGAGGCCTTGTCAACGAAGAGGTTCAACACTGTAGACGCTCCAAAATAATGTCACCCCATAACTGCAACGATAAAGTGTCCCCCTCCAAGGATGGTGACGTTGAGTCAGAAAGAGCTTCAGCGAATGCGAGTGATTGAAAAAGCGCAGCGAACGCCAGGTGCAGCGGCTCAAACGCCGCTTCCAACCCAATTCCGTCGCTTGGGTGCGGCACGGCAACTGCGGTCAATCCAAACCCTGGGCCGTGGCCCCTCAACTCCGTCAGCGGGTGCTCGAACTGGCGCGCGGCAAATATGCCGGCTTCAACGATTCTCATCTCCGGCAAAAGCTCGTCGAGGACGAAGGCCTCAGCCTCAGCCGCGAAACCGTGCGCCGCATCCTTCGTTACGCCAAGCGGCCCTCCCCGCAAAAACGTCGGTCACGCCTCTATCGCGCTCGCCGCCCGCGTCGTCCCCGTTTCGGCATGATGCTGCAAGGCGATGGTAGCCGCCACGACTGGCTCCAAGGCCGCGGCCCCTGCTCACTTTGCTCGGCCTCACCGACGACGCCACCAGCCGTATCCCCGCCGCCAGCTTTCAACTCGAACCCGAAAACGCCGTCGGCTACTTCCGCTGCTTGCACTCCGTAGTCACCACCCACGGCATCCCCCTCAGCTTCTATCGCGATCGCCACAGTATCTTCCAACGCAACGATCCCCACTGGACCATCGCCGAAGAACTCGCCGGTCATCAACTCCCCACTCACGTCGGTCGCGCCTTGGAAGAACTCGGCATCCAGCAAATCCCCGCCTACTCTCCCCAAGCCAAAGGCCGCATCGAACGCCTCTGGCGCACCTTCCAGGACCGCCTCATCAGCGAACTTCGCCTCGCCCAGGTTTGCACTTTGGAACACGCCAATCGCGTGCTCCAAACTTTCCTGCCCGACTTCGAACGCCGCTTCGCCGTTCCACCCGCCGCTTCCGTCTCCGACTTCCGTCCGCTCCCCCGCCGCTTCGATCTCGACCGTTGCCTCAGCTTTCGCTATCAACGCATCGTCGCCCCCGACCACACCGTCTCTTGGGCCGGCGAAATCTTTCAACTCCCGCCGCTGTCTTCGGCGCGCCGCTTCGCCGGAAAAGTCGTCGAACTCTCCCACCAACTCGACGGCTCCCTGCGCTTTCACCTGGGACCAACGCTGCTGCTCACCCAACCACGTCCTCTGCGCGAACTCGCAGAACCCAAACCCGCCGTGCTCTCCTCGACCCTCAAACGCGATGCCAACAGACCTCGCATCTACACCCTCGGCGGACGTCCCGCCTTAGCCGCCGTTACTTAAATCTTTATCGGGGGGTGACATTTTATCGTTGCAGTTAATACAACATTTTATGGTTGCAACAACATGAAGAGGTTCAACACCAACAGGTTACCGCCGCCCCCGGACGCTAAATCGCAGAGCTCACCGGCAACGCCCCTGGCCAGGCTGCAGGAAAATGCCCGCAGCGCAACGAATGGGAAAAGCACGAGTTTACTCGTGCCGCTAACTCGTTGAACATGTGTCCGCGCTTCAGCGCCTGAGGGAAGCTTCCACCCCTGAAACAACTCTTTCCGCAACCTGCCAGAGCCTCGTCTGCGTTCCCCCACTTGTGTCTTCAGTGGAAGGACTTCGACTCTTACTTCCCACCCACCGACAACAGGCATCGCCCATAAAGCTCCAGCAACTGGGCAGCGTAATCTTCAGGCTTGGCCGCGGCACCCGTCCCCTGAAAACCGACTCCCGCGCCCGTAGTCTTGCCGTAGCCGGTAGTCATGGCGACAAATTTCATCAGATCGAGCGCGATATCTTCGTCGCGCCGGGAGCCTAGAGGAAGACCGGTCATTTCCATAATAAAACTCCTCTTGAAATTGAATGCAAAGGGTGAAATCCGCCGATTTTTCGGCGCTGCGGCGATGATAGCAGAAGTGAAAAGGCATCCTGGGAAAACAAAAACCCGGATGAGCGACGTCCGGGGGTGAGGGTTGCCGGACGGGGGCGTCCGGCGCTACGTCGGGTTTTGGGAAGCGATCTCGCTAGGCCCCTGGGGGCTTTTCCTTTTGTTGCCGCTCGCGCTGTTCATCTTCCTGCTTTTTCTGTTCGGGCGTCTGCGCCTTCGGTTGCTCACGCGCTGGCGGTGGAGCGGGCCGTGTCTCCGCCGGAGGCATCCGTTGCTGTGGGCGCTCGACTGGTGGCGCTGGACGCGGAGCGGGTTCGTTGCGATTCGCCTCAGGCCGCGCTGGTTCTGGTCGCCCAAGAGGAGGACCATCGTTGCGCTGCGGCACAGGCGGACGATTATTTTCGTTGCGCACCGGTGGCTCAATCGGATGCGTCGGCGACGGAGCTCGGTCTTCCCTCATTGGCGGTTGCGTGGGACGGCTCGGTGCCGGCTGGGCTTCACGCTGATTTGGCTGAACGATCGGCGGATTCGGGCGGGGGGGTGGTTGTGGCGCCGGAGGACGATTTACATCCGGGCGGCTATTGGGCGCGGGCTGATTCGGCTGACCTGGATTCGCCATTCCCGGACGTTCGTTTACAGGACGCTCGTTCGGAGCGAGCTGATTTGCCGGACGATTTCCCGGCTGGTTATTCATCTGGTTGCCGGGTTGATTGCCGGGACGGTTCCCCGGTTGGTTATTCGCCGGTTGACTGACCGGGCGGGCGGCGGGCGCTGGCTGTGCCTTGGCTGGAGGCGCTACCTTGACCATCGGACGAGCAACCTGCGCCGCAGTCGGTGCCGGACGCAAGTCCCGAACCTCGCTCCTCGCCAACGGCATTCCCGGATGCGCCGCCATCGCCTGCTGCTGTTTTACAAACGGCACGGGCGGAGGCGGTGGCGCGGTCTTGGCGACGACTTGACGGTTCATCACTGCCGCCGGAGGCGCGGTCACGCGATTCGCGGTCGCAAACTTCGCTCCCAGAACGCTCTCGCGCGTGGGAGCGATTGCGACCCGAGTATTCACCGACGCGCTGGCGATCTGCTGCGCGTTGACGGTAACTACCGAACGAGCTACTGGTTGCGCGCCGGCAAAAGCACGTTGGGGAACCGCTGTCACCGCGCCCTGTACGCCACGATTCACATATGTCACGTTCGTCACGTTGGTGACGTTCGTGGTCTTGTTGATGATGGTCGTGTTGTAGACGTTCGTGATGGTGGTGGTGGTGACCACAGTGTTGCTGACGTTCACGCGATTCACATATTCGCGGCTGACGTGATACGACGGCACAAATACTTCTCGCGGACCAAGCGGGAACCATCCCACGTTGCCGCCCCATCCGCCGCCCCCACCGACTCCGCCGCCGATAAAAACGACGAGCGCCGGCGCATATACAGCGCGCACCGCGACCGGTCCTGCGACCCATCCCCAACGTCCGCCGATGGTTACCCAGCGTCCGTAGTGGAAGGGCGCGTAGCCCCACGAGCTGTCATCGACCCAGGTGTAACCCCACGGCGGAATCCAATCCCAGTGTCCCTGGCGATACGGTGCCCAGCCTGCGTCAACGCGGCTCGGAAACCAGACATGCCCGTAGTTCGAATCGTTGCGCCAGTCACCGTTGTCATCGAGGTCTTCGTAGCCGACGACATCGCGCGACAAATATTGCGCCGATCGCGAATCGTCATAGCGGTGATCGCGGTTGTATGCCCAATTGTCGAATTGATCGGGCTCGCCAAGCTGATCGACTTGGGCGTTCAAATAGTCTGTCCCGCTGAAAGTGCTGCGCGTGCCGGATTCCAGCGTGTAGCTCTGGCCGTTGCCGGTGGCTTCGCCCTGGCCCTCGCGAATCGCGACGACGGAGTAAGTACCGTCCTCACTCGCCTCGACGCGATAGCTGCCCGGCTGATAAATCGTGAACGCCAGATTCGGCGTATCGATTTCGAAAACGTCATTGTCGTCCAGCCGGCGCACGCGAACATTGACCGAGCCCGACGTAAGTTGGATCTGCACCGTGTGGTCGTCAAGATTCAAGAACGAGAAGCCGGTATTGGCATTCAAACGAATCACGGCCGATCCCAGTTGCAACTCGGCGCGCGAATCCTGATCTGACCAGAGATGGTCGCCGGTCGTCATCGGACGATTCGGCACTGCTCCGACCCAATCGGTTTCGCCGGCAGGCTGAAATGAAACCGAACCTTCCATGTATCCAAGGCGAGCCACGCGGCTGGGCGGGTCGTCTTGTTGATTTTGATCTTGCCGATACTGATCTTGAGCGACCGCGAGCGCGGGCAACACCATCATTGAGATTGCGATCCCAAACACGGCGCTCAACTGGCCAAACTTCCTAAACATTCTCGTCTTTGTCATCGAGGTGTGCCTCTCCATGTAACAGCTTCAACCCTTGACCCTGGAAATAGTTGCCGCCACCGGGTTCCTCGAAGCGCGACCTGGGAACCAAAGACGTCCGCGGTGGACAACCTCATTACACTATCTGCGAGTTTTAAGAATAACAGGTCGCTCCGGAGCAACGTGAGCAAAATAACCAGTCGAAGGGTCATTTCCCCTCGATGTGTCCTTGGTGTTCATGGCGCCCTGACGGTTCTCCCTTGGCGCTCGTTGCCGTTGCGGTTGCAGTTAAGTTTTTCGCCCGACTAGCGAAGGTCAGAAGCCGGCGCCTACCCCACCTCCACCAGCCCGTAGGTAAGCGCCCAGCGCGAGCGCATCTCGCGCAGGGCCCGATCCATCTCTTCTTTTGATATTTCAGAATGTGGCCCGGAGATTACTAGCGCAGCTTCGCGCTTCGCCGCTTCCAGCAGTTGCTGGTCGCGGAGGATGTTCGCGACCCGAAGACTTGGAGCGCCCGCCTGCTTGGTCCCGAAAAATTCGCCGGGCCCGCGCAGTTCGAGATCGAGTTCCGCAATCTGGAAGCCGTCATTCGTGCGGACCAGGGCATCGAGACGGCGTTCGCCTTCTTCAGAAACCTTTCCTCCGCGCATCAGCACGCAATAAGACTTCGCCGCGCCGCGACCGATGCGTCCACGCAATTGATGAAGCTGCGCCAGCCCAAATCTGTCCGCATGTTCGATCACCATGACCGTGGCGTTTGGGACGTCGACGCCGACTTCGATCACGGTCGTCGCCACAAGAATTTCAATCTTGCCCTGCTGAAATTCGCGCATTACACGCTCTTTTTCATCGGCATCAAGGCGGCCATGCAACAATCCGACGTGAAGGCTGGGGAAAATCTTCTCGCGCAACTGCCGATGCATCTGGCGCGCGGCTTTCATCTCGCGCTCTTCGCTTTCTTCAATCACCGGATAGACGACGTACGCCTGATGTCCCGCGGCAATCTGCTTCCGTACGAAATCCCACACCTCAGGTGCGCGCTCGTCAGGCAGCGAACGCGTCACAACCGGCGTACGTCCCGGCGGAAGCTCGTCAAGCACCGACACGTCGAGGTCTCCGTAGAGAGTGAGCGCGAGCGTGCGCGGGATGGGAGTAGCCGTCATCACCAGCACATCCGGCTCAGGGTCTCGTTCGGCTTGTGTGGTGACGGGGCTTTGCCCCGTTCCAGCGGGGCGGAGCCCCGCCACCACACGATCGTCGGATTTCTTCATCAGCTTCAGCCGTTGCATCACGCCGAAGCGGTGCTGCTCGTCCACCACGACCAGGCCTAAGTTCTCAAATTCGACGCGATCCTGAATCAGCGCGTGCGTCCCGATAATAAGTTGCGCGTTGCCCTGCGCGATGTGGCGGCGAACATCTCGCTTGCGATCCTGTTCGAGCGATCCGGTCAGCAGTACGATGCGATATCCGGCGCGTTCGAGAATCTGGCGCGCCGAAAAATAATGTTGCTGCGCCAGAATTTCCGTGGGCGCCATCAAAGCAACCTGATAGCCATTTTCAATCGCGATAATCGCCGCCTGAAACGCGACAATCGTCTTCCCCGATCCCACGTCGCCCTGCAGCAAACGCCGCATGGGAGAGGCTAATTGCATATCGGCCGCGATTTCCTTCAACACCTTCTTCTGTGCGTTCGTTGGATGAAACGGCAGTATCTTCTTGATCGCCTCGCGCACTCCGCCGCCAAGCTGAAATGCGATTCCGACCTGCGCCTTCTGCTCGCGCCGCTTCAGCTCGACGCCGAGCTCGATGAAAAAGAGCTCATCGAAGATCATCCTTATATGCGCCGCCGTGCGCGACGATTGCAGATCGTGAAAACTTTCGCCCGCATCCGGCCAGTGCACCTTCAGCAGCGCTTCGCGGCGAGACACCAGGCTCAAATGCGCACGCACCGCCGCCGGAATTGGGTCCGGAAGATCGGGACCTAAATTGTCCAGAGTCCAGCGAATGATGCGCCGGAACCAGCGCGGCGTCAGCTTTCCCTGCCCTATCGATTCGTAGATCGGGACGATGCGTCCGATCTCAAGCGAGGCGGCCGCCTTTTTTTCAGCCTCGTCGGCGCCGCCCTCTTCGTTGATGTCGCCGAGAATTTCAAATTCCGGCTGCATCATCTGTAGGCCGCCGTCGCGATCTTCTTCGACCTTGCCGTAGAGCGACACAACCTGTCCGGCTTGAAACCGGTCTTGAAGATACGTGGCGTTGAACCACATGCACTTCAACTTCGCGCGTCCCTGCCCAACCGTGAGTTGAAAGATCGGCATCCGGCGAGTGCGGAACAAGCCCGAGTTGCGGACCTCGGCGATCACAGTCACTTTTTCCCCCGCGCGCAGTTCGGCGACCGACCGCGGATTCAGCCGGTCTTCGTAGCGAAACGGCAGATAGTGCAGCAGGTCGTCGACGGTAGCAATGTCCTTGGCGGCAAGCACCTCGGCCAAGCGCGGGCCAATGCCCTTCACAAACTGCACTGGAGTGGAAAGTTCCAGCATGGTAAGAGATGGTAGCAGCACCGGAATACGATGGTGCCCCACGTCTCGATTTTGAGACGTGGGTATCGCTCCGGTATCGCCGTCGCGAAGTACATCCCCGTGCGCTCATCCAGTAAACTCATGGCGTGATGTTTGCGTACATTTCATCGGCAGGTCTGTGATGCTGAAACCACGACCAGCAATCACCGGCCTGCGTCCGTACCACTCGCCGATCGTGAGCCGCGACGGTCTCAGTCTGGACCTCAACGAAAGCATGGCCGGCTGTTCGCCCCGAGTGCTGGCGCGCCTGCGTTGTCTCACAGCCGCAGACGTGTCGCTCTATCCAGAGCGCGAAGCGGGCGAGCGCCTCGTGGCAAGTTTTCTCAGGGTTGCTCCCGAACAGGTTTTGCTGACCAACGGAATGGACGAGGCGCTGTCGTTGCTGTTCGCAACCTACCTCGGCGAAGGCGACGAGTTGCTGTTTGCCGACCCGACTTTTGTGATGTATCAGATGCTGGGCGCGGCACTCGGCGCCATATCCGTGCGCGTGCCGTCGGACGAAGACCTGGCGCTGCCGACCGCCGCCTTGCTCGCCGCAATCACGCCGCGCACCCGCGTCATCGCAATTGCGAATCCCAACAATCCGACTGGCCTCGCCGCTTCGCGCGCCGACCTGTTGAAGATCGTGGAAGCCGCGCCCGATGCGGCCGTGGTGATCGACGAAGCCTACTTCGAATTTTGCGCCGCATCGCTGACCTGCAAGACGCTCCTCCCAGACTTGGCGCAACATCCAAATTTATTCATCGGCCGCACGTTTTCAAAAGCGTATGGGCTCGCCGGAATCCGCCTCGGAGTGTTCATCGGCGCGGCGGAGCAGATTGAATATCTGCGCCGGCTCAGCCTGCCCTTCAACGTGAATTCCGTGGCGCTGGCGTGTCTCGAAGAGGCGCTCGCCGACCGAGTGTTCGTGAGCGAGCACGTCGCGCAGGTAAAGCGCGGCCGCGAACGCCTGGAAAAATTGTTCGACGAACTGGGGCTGCGCTATTGGCCAAGTCAAACGAACTTCGTTCTCGTGCGAGTTGGGGCGAAAGCAAAAGCGTTCGTGGAATCGATGCGGCGTCGCAGCGTTCTCGTTCGCGATTCATCCGCCAATCCAGGATGCGATGGCTGTGTCCGCATCACCGTCGGCACTCCCGAGCAGATGGACGAAGTGTTGACAGCAATTCGGGAAGCGGTAGTGGAAATAGGGCGCTGAAACGCTCCCGCTGGGTTAGGTCAGGGCCGTTTCGATTTCTTGATTTCTACATAACGACCTAGAAAGAAGCCGGCGAGAAAAATCGCGGCACAGAAGAGAATTGCCAGCAGATGGAGGGGCTGAAGTAGTCCTTCGATCATTTCTGTCTCCAAGATTCCAGATAAGTGACGCGGACTCCGTCGCAGGTCCTGTGGACCAATGGTTTTGCTCTGTCCCAAGCCCCGGCGCGATCACGATGCACGGCGCGAGCAGTTCCCGTATGATAGAGAGTTTTCGCTAGAAGCTAAAGAGTAGGCCAACCGCCCATGCTGATCTTCCGCAAACCTCTTCCCAACGTCGAGCATCCTGAAATGCCCGCCGACGTCGTCATCGTCGGTGGCGGCCCCGCGGGCATGGCCTGCGCCCTGCGTCTTTCGCAACTGATCGACGATCACAACGCGCGGCATCCGGAAAATCAGCTGAGCAAAGAAAATATCTACGTGCTCGAAAAAGCGCGCGAGGCTGGACAACACTGCCTCTCCGGCGCACTCCTCGATCCGCGATCGATGAAAGAGCTTCTGCCCGGATTTGAAAGCGAAGCCCCGCTCGACGCGACCGTCCACAAAGAAGCGGTCTACTTTCTGACGCAGGAGGGCCATCACAAACTTCCACTCACGCCTCCGCCGATGCAGGATCACGGGAACTACGTGATTTCGATCAACCGCTTCGTAAAGTGGCTCGCCGGCAAAGTCGAAGCGGCGGGGATCACCGTTTTCACCGGCTTCGCCGGATCGGAATTGATCTACGACGGCGATCGCGTCGCGGGCGTCCGCACTGACGACAAAGGCGTCGACAAGCAGAATCAGCAGAAATCAAATTTCGAACCCGGCTACGACATCAAGGCAAAAGTCGTCGTGCTCGCCGAAGGCACTCGCGGATCGCTCACCAAACAACTCATCCAGAAATTTGGCCTGATGGAAGATCGCAATCCGCAGACCTACGGCGTCGGCGTAAAAGAATTGTGGGAAGTCCCCGCGGGCCGGATCGACGCCGGAGAAGTGATCTATACGATGGGCTATCCACTGACCACGAAAGAATACGGCGGCGCGTGGATCTACGGATCGCCGGGCAACAGCGCACGTGACAACATCGTCTCGCTCGGTTTCGTTACCGGACTCGACTACCGCGACCCGCGCCTCGATCCGCAGCATGTGCTGCAAACTTTTAAGCAACACCCTTTTATTGCCAGGTTACTCGCCGGTGGCAAGATGATCCGCTACGGCGCCAAATCGCTTCCCTACGGCGGATGGTGGTCGCTGCCGCCGCTCGGCGGCGATGGATGGATGATTCTCGGCGACTCGGCCGGCTTCCTGAATGCCGCGCGCCTGAAGGGAATTCATCTGGCCATCAAGAGCGGCATGTTGGCGGCCGAGACTGCATTCGAGGTACTGGTGAATTCCGACTCGTCGGCCGCAACCCTCGGCAAGTTTCAACGCCGCGTCGAAACCAGCTGGATTCACGATGAACTTTGGCCGGTCCGCAACTTCCATCAGGGATTCAAGAACGGCATGATTGCGGGCATGTTCAACAGCGCGCTGCAGGAAATTTTCGATGGTGGCCTGCGCGATCGCCTGCCCTCGCACCCGGGCCACGAAAACATGGCGCCGCTCGCCGACTTGCCCGCCGACATTGCCGCGGAAGCCCGATTGCTCGGCCCCGCCAAAGGCGATGGCAAACTCACTTTCGACAAACTCACCGACTTATATCATTCCGGCACTAAGCATGAGGAAGATCAGCCGGCACATTTACTGATTCAAGACACAAACATCTGCAACGATCGTTGCGTGAAAGAATTTGGCAGCCCCTGCCAGAACTTTTGCCCGGCCAACGTCTACGAAATGCTCGACGACGCCACCGCGCCTCACGGCAAGCGAATTAGTTTGAACGCCGCGAACTGCGTCCATTGCAAGACCTGCGACATTCAGGACCCCTATCAGATCATCACCTGGGTTCCACCAGAAGGCGGCGGCGGGCCGAGTTACGAGGGGATGTAGAGACGTCGCTTGCGGTTCCTACGGGGGCTCCGGCGAGGCACTGGCTCCTATTTCTACTCGGGTATATACTTCTCGCGATAGTTTTGCAGTAACTCGGTTAGGACCGGGCACGGAGCACTCTTAATCATTCATAACGCTCCGTGAATAGAACGCTGGCACGGGTATTTTAATCGTCATTGCCCGGACGACCGGCGGGGGCGGGAATCGCTCAAGCGGTACCTTCCCCGAGAGAGGTCTCGCTCGTGGACGTCGTGCTGATGCGCCTGCTGTTTGTTGTCATCGTCGCGGTTATCTGCTTTTTTATCCATCCCTTCCGCCTGCCTTCCAATCTTGACGCCGTCGCCGGACTGTTCATCGGCGGCGCGATCGTGGTATTCGAGTGGCGGCTGCGCGCGATCAGCTTGAAGCGCCTGATCGGAGCCGCCATCGGCAGCGTCCTCGGCATCGTCGGCGCTTATCTGTTCACGCTCGTGATTCGCAATAGCATCCCCGCCAGCCCGAGGCAGAGTTTCCTCCAACTCATGGTCATGTTGGTCATGGCCTATGTGGGATTGGCCCTCGGCGCCAACAAAGGCGACTTGCTCAATCTGGCGGCGCTCGGCGGCGTCTTCGGCGGCGAAAAGTCGGGCAAGAAGAGTTACAAGATACTTGACACCAGCGTCATCATCGACGGCCGCATCGCCGATATCGCCGAAACCGGTTTCCTCGACGGCTTGATCGTCATCCCACAATTCGTGCTCCGCGAATTGCAGTTGGTGGCCGACTCCGCCGACTCGCTCAAACGCAATCGTGGTCGCCGCGGCCTCGACATTCTGCAGCGCCTCCAAAAAACCGCGTCGGTCCAAATTCAGATCGTCGAAGACGACTTCCCGAGCGTCCGCGAAGTCGATATGAAGCTCATCGAACTCGCCAAACTCTATGAGGGCAAGATCATCACCAACGATTTCAATCTGAATAAGGTCGCGCAGCTACAGGGCGTGGCCGTACTCAATATCAATGAACTGGCCAACTCGCTCAAGCCGATCGTTCTGCCCGGCGAAATCATGCGGGTGTTTATTCTGAAAGAAGGCAAAGAATACAACCAGGGCGTCGCCTATCTTGACGACGGCACCATGGTCGTCGTCGATAACGCGCGCAAGATGATTGGCAAGACCATCGACATCTCGGTCACGTCGGTGTTGCAAACCACCGCCGGCAAAATGATTTTTGGCAAATGGGATGAGCGCGGATCGGGCCACCGCGATTCGAAAGGATCGTCTCCGCCCCCCATCACCGCACCGCCGAGCGGCAGCAGCGGATCGAGCTCCGACCCAGCGAAAAAGCACACGCCAGCTGTCGCCGAGGGAGCAGCCGACTAGGCAGGACGGAATTCATATCAACGCATCGGATTACGCCTCGGGGAAAGACTCGTCGTGGCAGGTGATTTTCGGCAGCGTCAGCACTTGGTTTTTGGGTGGCGCAGCGTTAGCACTTGGTTTTTGGGTGGCGCAGCGCTTCAGCGCTGCGGTTAAGGCTCGGTATTGATTCCGGCTTTAGCCGCTGAGGTCCAACTCTCCACCGGGAAGGACTCTTCAACCCCAATTGCGCAGCGGACGCGCCTCAAAATCGAACACCCCTTTAGTCGCCGCGCTTCCCTGTACTATACTGATCGCCCCGATGAAGGTCTTCGTCATCATTCCCGCAGCCGGACTGGGCACACGCATGGCCTCGCCCTCGCCCTCGAAGGCCCGCAAGAAATCGCCCAGCAAACAGTTCAAAGAACTGGGCGGCGTTCCGATTCTGGTCCACACGCTGCGCAAGTTCGCCGCCACGCCAGCCGTTTACGAAATCGTCGTCGCTCTGCGCCACGATGAAATTGCCGGCTTTCGCGCCCAGATCGAAAAAGAATTTCCGGAAATTCTAAGTAAGCGCCTGCAGTTGGTCGAGGGCGGCGAACATCGCCAAAATTCTGTAGCGAACGCCCTGGCCTGCACGGCCGCCGATCCAGAAGACATCGTCCTGGTGCACGATGCCGTCCGCCCGTTTGTTACGTCCGAAATTATCGACAACGTAATCGAAGCCGCGCACAAACATGGATCCGCCATCGCCGGCTGGCCCGCCGTTGACACCGTAAAACAAGTGGAACGCACCGCGGACGGCGCGCTCATTAAGTCCACCATCCCGCGCGCGAGCGTAGTGATGGCGCAGACCCCGCAGGGCTTTCGCTATAGCATTCTGAAGAAAGCTTTCGACGACGCGGCAGCCGACGGCTTCCTGGGGACCGATGAAGCGTCACTCATTGAACGCGCTGGCCTGCCGGTCGTAGTGGTCATGGGTTCGCCGCGCAACATGAAGATCACTACGCCAGCGGATATGGAGTTGGCCGAATTTTATTTGAAAAACACCACCAGTTAGTGGTTTGGGGATCTGCCGGATTCGGAGGCTCTGACACTCCGGCCTTCTTTACGAAACGAGAAGGGCACGGCTTCAGCCGTGCCGTTGAGCACAAGAAGGACGCGGACTTCAGCCCCTGAGGGCTGGGCCCGTCAGACGGGAAGAAATCTTGAAACCTGAAATGCGCATCGGTTACGGCTGGGACTCGCACGAATTCAAACCCGGCATCCCACTCAAAATCGGCGGACTAACTTTGCCCCACGACCAGGGCCTCGGAGGCCACTCCGACGGCGACGTCCTGCTGCACGCCATTACCGACGCGTTGCTCGGAGCGATCGCCGGCCCCGACATCGGATCTCTGTTTCCGCCATCCGACCCGCAGTGGAAGAACGCCAACTCCGCCGTATTTCTGCGCGAGGCGTTGCAGCGGGTCAAGACCGCAGGCTACGAAATCGTCAACCTGGATTCCACGCTGATCCTGATGACGCCGAAAATTGGTCCGCACGCGGAAGCGCTTCGCAATCACGTTGCCGAGTTGTGCGGAATTCCAGCGGACTGCGTCGGGATCAAAGCGAAAACGCCGGAAGGCATTGGGACTGACAACGCTGCGATTGCCAACGTGGTGGTGTTGCTAGAACGCCGTCAGAAGTAACCGCCCGCGTAGGGACGGGCGCCCCCGCCCGTCCAAGCCGAGCGCAGCTCGGCGGCTACGGTCGCAAAACGCTACTGCCGGTTGGCTTGCTCGAACTCTCGAGGCGATTCTCCTTCCCTCACCCTCGCCGCCTCCACAAACGCGCGGAAGATCGCCCGCGCCGACTCCGCCACTTCCGCTCCCTCGTTCACGCTCCGCTCCGGATGCCACTGCACCGCCAGGACAAAATGCCCGGGATCGGTTCCTTCCAGAGCTTCAACAATCCCGTCTTCGGTCGAACGCGCCACCAGTCGCAGCCCATCGCCAACTGCTTCCGCGGACTGATGGTGAGAAGAATTCACAGCAACCGATTTCCCTGACATTGCAGAAGCCCCTGCAATTTTTGCCAGGAGCGACTCCGGCTCAATCTCCACCGTGTGCGCCTTGACCGTCCCTCGCTTCGGACTATGGTCCACCGCCGACTCGATATGCTGCACCAGTGTCCCCGATCGAAAAACATTCAATGACTGGAGCCCAAAACAGATGCCAAGCACCGGCTTCCGCGTTTTATAAGCATCCTGCAACAGCAGCTCGTCCACGAAAGTTCGCTTAAAATCCGCGGCCGCAGTCTTCTCGTGCCGATGCGCGCCGTACTTCTGAGGATCGACATCGGCGCGACTGCCCGGCAACAGAACCGCATCGCAGCTCTGGACCGCCGCCATAACCTGCGCCGCGGTCTGGTCCAGTTCAATGCGCACCGGAACTCCTCCGGCCGCGCGCACGGCTTCTTCATACTGCGGCAGCGAGCGCTCGGCATACCCGCGATCATTCTCGCCAACACCGGAATGCGGCACGGGAATGGCGATACGCGGCGCGGATGCTTTTGACTCTTCCATTTCTTGACTCACTACTAACTAACCCGCTCAATCCCGGCCAGCGTCTTCCGCAGGCGATAGTTCCGAATTTCCATCCCCAATAGCAGCACCATCACGATCGCTCCCACCGTGATCGCGAACGGAAACGCGATGTGCCGGTAGGCAAACGTCAGATTCGGCGCAACATGCTTCACCTGCGAATACACCACCGTCCCAAGAATGCTCAGCAGCAGCGCCACCGCGAACGACAGCAGAGTAAACAGAAACGTCATCGCGGCCACGCGCGCCGGAACGGCAATCCAGCGCACACCTGCACTCGCTTTCGACATGCTTCTAGGCTACACCAAGTCGAAAACATCGGGTCATCGGATGATCGGCCCATTGGGTCATCTAAACTCAAGCTTTTCGGATGGCCCGATGACCCGATGGTCAGATGACCCGATTGCCCCTTACGCCGTGCGCTACAATAAGCCATGTCCCAAACCGCCTCCGCGATCACCCGCAGCCCCGCGGAGATCGTGCAAAACAGTCCCGTTTCACAGGCCCCGAATGGCATCTGCTATGCCCACGCCGGCGAGACGGCCATTGCCGACAACGATCTCGACCGCATGATTGCCGTGGTTCCCGCCACCATCGCCGCCGCGCTCAGCCGCAAGGCATACTATTTCGTCCCGCTCACCGTCACCCAGGGCGAAGACACCGTGATTGCCGACCGCTACGACGTCGGCCTCAGCGATAACGCCGTCTGCCATCGCAACCTGAATCTCGGCGACGCTCAGTGCGTTTTCATTTCGACCCGCCTGATGGACGACAAATTTTCCGTGGCCTTCGAGTTCTATATCAACGTAGGACACGCCCTTGTGGAACGCGCCGGCGTATCGCAAAACTTCGCCGACCTCGCCTGGCAGCAGGTTGAGTCCGGAGTCCGCGGAGAGACTTCACTCGATGCCTGGGAGTCGCGTAAATTCGCCACCGCCCACGGCACCGACGCGGAGAAATTCAAAAACGAATATCTGGCTGCCAGCTTTGCGGACTCGATTTCCATCTACCTGCTGTCGCTCTATCTGGACGTCGATTACCACGATCTGAGGGAACGCGATTATCCCCTGCTCGCTCCCGCCGCGATGGCCGAACGCCTGCGCAAGATCGCGGAAATCTTCCCGCCGAATCCCGGATTCGAATTCAACATCTACTATCGCCGCCGCGCCTAGGCTGAGTTCGTGTGCCGCGGGCACCCCCGCCCGCGTGCCGATCCTTATAAGGCGTTCCCTTTGGAATCGGCGGCA
Source organism: Acidobacteriaceae bacterium (assembly GCA_043765355.1). Taxonomy (GTDB): domain Bacteria; phylum Acidobacteriota; class Terriglobia; order Terriglobales; family Acidobacteriaceae; genus Acidiflorens. Next base: position 15,510 of record JAYUJG010000223.1, read on the forward strand.
GGGCTGGATGCCATGCCAGGAGACAGTGCCTGAACCAAAATAATTCAGGGGCCGGGTGTGGGGCCGGCCCCTGTTCCACGAGCTCAACTCGTCAAATCGACTCCCGAAGCCCCGTAATTCGCCCACGACCCTGGTGTCGGAATGCCTCGCCGCGCTCGTTGAACTTGAGGTTGCAGTTCGAGTGATGGGAAATCTAAACTGCGGCTCCCGGCACGTTGTCAACGATCTGTCACTTTCTTGTCAATTCGGGTCCGCGATTCGGGCCCGCGCCTACGCACCTGCGCTTTCGCACCTTGGTGCCCTTGGCGCTCAGAGAGGTTACAGCTTATGCTGAAAGCAGACTCGAAAAGGCTAAGGCTGAGGTTCGAGGCTGAGGTTCGATTTCATAATGATTTCGCTTCGTCTCTATACGTTTGTGCTGAGCGCCGCCGGAGTCGGCGTCGTCAGCTATGCCCTGCTGCGCCGTAAACCGAAAACCGCCAACGACATCGAGCTCGAACGCCGCACTTGGCTGAACACCGTCGGGCGCATCACCGATGGCACAGTGATCGACGTCCAGGAGATCACCACCTCCAGCAATCGCCCAGCAAGCATGCTGATTTATCAGTACGACGTGGCGGGAGTTTCTTACGAGGCCTCGCAGGACGTGACCTATCTACGGCAGTGGATCAATCTGCACTCCTGCCGGCTCGGGCTGCCAACCTCGGTAAAGTACGATTCGCGTAACCCGGGAAACTCGATGGTGATCGCCGAAGGCTGGATGGGATTGCGACAATAGGAATCTGGTAGCGCAAGAATTTTCGTAGCGCTGCCGTCCCGGCGGCTGTCCGGGGGGCGTCCTCGCCCGCCGTGCCGGCAGCGAGACACTGTCAGTCCATGGTCAGTCCAAGCGCAACCTGCCCGCGCTCCCAGCCCATCTCAAATTTTCCCCAACGCCATCGCAACAATCACCAGAACCTGCGCTGCCGCCAGCCCAACCCAAATTCTTTGCCGAATGCGCGAGCGTCTTATATCGCGCATCAAGTCGCCGGCCGTAAGTTCAGGAATCGGATCGCGCACTTCCACTGGCAACGCTACTGGCTGTAGATTGACCGTCCGCGGCGCGTCGGCGGTTTTCGGCGCGTCGGGATAAAACACCTTTGGACCATCCACCACTTCCGACCACAGCGGTAGCAGAATCCACGACTTCGGCATGATGTCCAATATCGGCTTCGAAGTCAGATTCAGCGCCGGCATGGTTTCCGGCGAAACACGATCCGCCAGATTGCGCAGCAGCGATCCCCACCAAAAATGGCTGAGCTGATCGGTAATCAGTTCGCCAACGTCCACCGGCCGCGATTCCAATTCCAGCGGAGGTAGCACCTCCGGCGAAATTACGTCCCCGATATTAGAAAACACGGTGCGAAACCACGGCATCCGCAAACGCTCGCCCAGCGCCAACCCGACAGCCACCGGTCGCGAAGTAAGCTGGAGCGGTGCCAGCTTTTCGGGTGCAAACGTATCGCGCAAGTTGCCGACGAGCGACCTCCACAGCGGCTGGGTCAAGCTCGCCGGCGGCAGCAAATCCAGCGGAACATCCGCCCACATCGCTGCGGACTGCGGTTCGGGATACCAGGCTTCGGCGGCATTCGAGCGATAAGACATACGGTGTGAACTACCTCAAGGTCGAATATCAATGTTAGATGCCACGCCCGCGTCTGTCACGCGCCTTTACGCAGCTTTACCCTTAGGCCGCAGCGCAAGAGCGCTGTTTCCGGTGTCCTCCACCGTATTTCACCCTACACGCACCCTGAAAAAAGCAGACAACGGAAAAAAGATGCGCTATGGTTGCAAGGAGACTGCGCGCGGAAGAGGCGCAAGACGGCGCAGCAGCCCCGGCGCACTCCCCCAGCCTCGAATGCTCTCCTTCCTTTGGTACATGGACCTTGAGGCCATTGGAGGATAGCTCTGCGCCGTGCACAATCGGAATAGAGACGCGGCAAGCCGCTTCTCTACACTTGAGTTGTGGATATCTGTAAGGAGAGGCTGGATTGAGCGACAGCGCCCAGGCCAACACGGAAGACGACCGGCGACTGCGGCGTTTCTCGCGTCATCGCTTCGACGTCCGCGTCCAGGCCTCGGTATTTCGCAACGGCCAGACAACCACCTGCTGGGGCCGCAGCAGCGAACTCGGCCAGGACGGCATCGGCGCCACCCTCAGCGGAGAATTCCGCTCCGGCGAAGTCGTTTCCCTGGAGTTTCCCATCCCGCTCCCGCCTCGCCTCATCCAATTGCGCGCCGTTGTCCGCTATAGCGACGGCCTGCGTTGCGGATTCGAATTTCTGGTCGTAACCGAAGAGCAAAAACTCATGCTGCGTCAGGTCTGTGTTGTCTTGTCGAACGCCTCCTAAATCGATTTTCCCGATTTGAATCGCTATTACCCCGGTAACTTTCGACGCATGACCCTGCCCGCTTACCATCGCACTATCGTCAGTGCATTCGTGATCAGTACATTTGGGAAAGGACTGTATGGGTGAGAAACTCGCCCCGGCGGCAGTTCCTGCGGCAACCTCTGAAGCAACGACGCATGGCCTACCGCAGGTGCAACTGCAGATGAAGGCGCAACGGGAAACACCCGCCTTCGACGCGCCCCAGACTCCGACTCACAGTTCCGATGCAGTGTCGTCGGCTGCCACGCAAGCCAATGCCGCGGAAGTCCCGAGTATCGAAGTCCCGTTCGCCTACGAGAAGGCATACTTCGAACAAATCATCCAGAACGCACCGGAAGCGATCAGCATCATCGATGAAGAATTTCGAGTCCTCCGGATCAACGGCGAGTTCACCCGCCTGTTCGGATTTACTTCCTCGGAAGCCGCCGGAAAGCGCATTGATCTTCTCATCGTGCCGCCCGACCGCTATGCCGAGACGGCTTGGATCGCCGACTGCGTCAGGAATGAACACAAACTGTCGATCGAGACCCGCCGCCAGCGAAAAAACGGGTCCCTGGTTGATGTGCTAGTGGCAACCTCGCCCGTGATGGTGGACGGAAGGCGGGTTGGAGCGTACGCTTCGTTCCGCGACATCAGCGACCAGAAGCGGGCCGAAGAATTAAATGCCGCCTTGTACGCCATCGCCGCGCGCAGCCAGGCGGTCGAAGATTTGCAACAGTTCTTTACCGCCATTCACAACATCGTCGGCCAGTTGATGAATGCGCGCAACTTCTACATCGCTCTCTACGATCCCCAGTCCCAGTTGTTGAGCTTCCCTTATTTCGTCGATGAGGAAGACCCCACTCCGAGCCCAAAGCGTCTGGGCCGCGGCCTGACGGAGTACGTCCTGCGATCTGGGGAGCCGCTGCTCGCAACTCCCGCGATCTTCGATGACCTGGTAGGCCGGGGTGAAGTGGAACTAATCGGCGCCATGTCGTTGGACTGGCTCGGCGTGCCGCTGAAGACGGGCACGACCAGCATCGGAGCGCTGGTCGTGCAAAGCTACAGCGAAAACTCCCGCTTCTCCGAGCGCGACCGCGAGATTCTGAAATTTGTTTCTCAGCAGTTAGCCGCCGCCATCGAGCACAAACGTTACGAAGAGGCACTCCGGCGCTCCGAAGCCCGCTCCCGTTCCCTGATCTTGAGCGCCGCATTCGGTATTTGCCGGTGTACTCTCGCGGGAAGATTCCTGGACGTGAATCCCGCGCTCATCACCATGCTGGGGTATGGCTCGGTGGAGGAACTTTTAAGCCTCGATGCGATGCGCGAGGTCTTCGCGCATCCGCACGAGGTCGAAAAACTGGCGGATGACTGCCGGCGCACTGGCACCCTGAACGGAGTGGAGGTGCAGTGGAAGCGCAAGGACGGCCGGATGATCGTCGTGCGCCTCAGCGGCTGCGCCGCCAGCAGCCATGGCAATCACAACGACGAACCCGAAGAAGTTCTAGAGCTCATCGCCGAAGACATCACGGACCGCCGGCAACTCGAAGAGCAACTTCGTCAGGCGCAAAAAATGGACGCCGTTGGCCGTCTGGCGGGTGGAGTCGCGCACGACTTCAACAACCTGCTCATGGTCATTAACGGATACGCCGAGGTGTTGCTCGAGCAGTTGGATCACGGCGGCGACATGCACCACAAAGTGCAGTCCATTCAGCAGGCCGCCGACCGCGCCGCGACCCTCACCCGGCAGCTGCTGGCGTTCAGCCGCAAGCAGCTTCTCGAACTCAAGGTTGTCGACGTTAACACCGTGATCGGCGACATGGAACGCCTGCTGCGCCCACTGATTGGGGAAAATATCGAATTGGTCACGCGCCTCGACCCCGATACTGGACACACCCGCGCCGACGCCGGCCAACTCGAACAGGTCATCATGAATCTGGTCGTCAACGCCAAGGACTCCATGCCCGACGGCGGCAAGCTGACCGTGCAAAGCTCCGACGTGACCGTGCGCCAAAATTTCCGCGAACACCGCTTCGTTAGCCCCGGTCGCTACGCCGTCATCTCTGTCTCCGACACCGGTCACGGCATGGACAAAGAAACACAGTCCCGCATCTTCGAACCCTTTTTCACCACCAAGGAAAAAGGAAAAGGCACCGGCCTCGGCCTCTCCACCGTCTACGGAATCGTGAAACAAAGCAACGGATACACCTTCGCGGAAAGCGATCCCGGAGCCGGAACCACTTTTTACGTCTACCTGCCTCGCGTCGAAGATGCCGCCGAGGAGGCGCTCCCCGCCGAGAACCAGCCGAACGAAGCGGGCGGCTGCGAAACTGTCTTGTTGGTTGAAGACGAGGAATCCGTCCGCGAACTGGTCCGCGTCACGTTGCTCTCGCGGGGCTATAAAGTTCTGGAAGCCGAGAACGGCGAATCCGGCCTGCGCGTCGCCGAATCCTTCCACGAAAACATCGACATCCTGATTACCGACGTAGTCATGCCCGGCGTCGGCGGCCGTGAACTAGCCAGGAAGCTGCTCGCCCTCCGCCCCGGAATTAGTGTTCTCTATCTCTCGGGCTATACCGAAGATACCGTCGTCACTCAGGGTGCGCTTGGCCTCGACACCGCCTTCTTGCAGAAGCCCTTCACTCTGCAAAGTCTGGCCAAGAAAGTTCGCGAAGTGCTCCGCGCCAAATCCGCACCCAAATCAATCGCAAAATCCGCCTCAAACTAACCCCTCCGCTCTTGTAGCGCTGCCGTCCGGCGGCTGTCCCGGGGGGC
>JAYUJG010000224.1:0-45236 GCA_043765355.1 Acidobacteriaceae bacterium
CCCCATCCGGCTCACAAATCTCGAAGACGGAGTCGAGTTGCGTAACCTTCAACACCTCGCGCACCTGCGGAGTCGGATTTAACAGCTGCAGATAAACACCAGCCGCTTGCAGCGCCACCAGAACGCCGATGCCCGCGGCATCGATCGCGCTTACCGCCGCCAGGTCGAGAGCTATGCAGGGCTGTTGTTCTGCCAGGGCAGCGCACAAAATCGCCGTCTCGTCGCCGCTTACGATCCTGCCCTGGCAGTGCAGAATCGCCGTCTCATCGGAACGCTCAACAGTCACGGTCAGCATGGCTCGATCTCCTGATGGTTCGACCTCATGTTGCTTCGCCCTGATGGGTGCGCCGGTCAGTGGCGAATGAAAAGCGAATATTAAACTAAGGTTACGGTGGATGGCAAGTCCCGTCCGGCGTTCTTGTTTTACGACTGCGGGAAAGAACTTAACCGCAAAGTTCGCAAAAGACTCGCAAAGTGCTCTAAGCAAATCCTTTACTGATCCCTACACGTTGACCCCGGCTTTTGGCTCCCTCGACTCCTTCGAGGATGCGGAGTGCGATCCAAACGGGCCGCAATGGCCGCCGAAACCCTGGCGCATCTTCTCGCGCTCTTCGGGAGTCATGTTTTCCCAGCGCTCCTTCATACGATACCGCCAATCCATGTGGCGGTCGGCCCCGCCGTGAAATCCTCCAAAAAATATCTTGCTCAGCAGTAATAGACCGACGGCCTGCCAGAAGGTGATCACATGCCAGCCAAAAAGAGCCGGCATCAGGGCATTCCACAGGCTCATCACCAGGAATCCGAACAGGGCAGCGAACAGCACCGCACAGAGCGCGAACTTTAGTCCTCTCAACATCCAATTTGTTTTCATTAGTTATTGCCCTCCTACTTTCGCAAACTCGGTATAAACATCTCGGAGCCGCTCGCGCAAATGAATCACTGCGTAATGCTTGCGCGAAAGCAGCGTATTGACGCTGATGCCGGTTTCAGCGGCGATTTCCTTGAAACTGTGGCCTTCGACTTCATGGGCGAGGAAAACTTCACGCTGCTCGTCGGGCAAGTCTTCCAAAGCATCCTCCAGTTCCTCGATCAACACGCCCCGGGCGAAAACGGCGTCGGGGCCAGCCTCGGGCGACGGGAGCAGATCTTCGAGGGTCAAAAACTCTCCGTCGCCCGCAGCGACCGGATCGTTCGTCGATGCGTAGGGCTTCTTCTTGCGGAACAAATCGGTAATGCGATTGTGCGCGACGCGAAACATCCACGCGCCCACCTGCTCGATCGGCTGCATCAGGCGATAGGCTTCGACGAACTCGTAGAAGACGACCTGCAGAATGTCTTCCGCGTCGGCCTGGTCGGCGACACGTCTCCGGATAAAATTGCGGAGCCGGCCCTTTTCGCGATCGATCGTTTCAGAGATTCGCTGGTCTTGCTCCACCATCATCCACTGTTTTCTCAGCGCCTCGTCCATCTACCTGGGTAGACGGATGGGCGAGAGAAATATTTTAGAGGATCGAGGGGATTGCTGATTTCTGGCGGAGGCTGGATGGGGCACAGGCGCGGCCCGTTTGTGTTTTACAATACCGCGCATGGACTATCTCCTTAAAACCGAACCGACGGTGTATTCCTTTGCGGACCTGGCGCGCGACAAAACAACGATTTGGGATGGAGTGACGAATCCCGCGGCGGTCAAGCATCTGCGCGAAATGAAGCCGGGCGAAGGCCTGGTCATCTACCACACCGGCGACGAAAAGAGCGCGGTGGGAACGGCGTCGGTGGTTTCGATCGACGCGAGCGATCCCAAGGTTCCGCAGGTAAGGATTAAAGCCGGGAAGCCGATTGCAACACCCAAGACGCTGGCGGAAATCAAGTCCCATAAATTATTTACAGAATCGCCGCTGGTGCGGCAAGGGCGACTCAGCGTAGTGCCGCTGAGTGCCGCGCAGCACTCATGGCTGGCCGGGGACTGAGAGATTTGCTATACAAACCCGACATCTCTAACGAGCGTCCTGCTTGTGTGGTGACGGGGCTTTGCCCCGTTTGCGAGGCGGAGCACCGCCACCACAATTCCTGGCCGGACTACGTTCTCACCACGCGCTCGATGCAATCGGGCTCTGGGCAGGCGAAGGTGACGTGGTTGCGTTGGCGGTCGAGACTGATGATGAACATCGGTCTTCCATGCCGATCGCAGCTCGGCTGATTCGGCGTCAGAACCGGGGCCTCTCCGCGTTTGGGCGTGGAGTAGCCGATGCGTTCCCCAAAACACCGATGGCAGAACTTATCGGTGCAGCGAAAGAATTCGATGGAATAGTCGGCGCTGTAGGGAGCCAGGGCAGGCTCCATGGTGCGAAAGTGCTGATCGCAAAGGGGCAGGATGTCCGTCCGCATGCGAAGCGAGTTTAGCACTTCGCAGGAGTCGGCGCGGAATACGCCAATTCGGAGATGAGCCCGCGGCATCAACTTAGTTCGACCGCAGCTCGACTTTAGCCGATGTGGCGCAGAGCATCGACGATGCCGAGGTTCGACGCGCGATAAGAGGGCAGGACGCCGCTGACCAGCCCCACGGTGGCAGCGACCAGCATGACTACGAGCGCGGTGGCTGCGGTCATGTGCATCGAGACCGGCATGCCAATTCCGGGACGCGACATGGCTTTGATGACGAGAGTCCCCAGCGTTACTCCCACGGTACCGCCAATCAGAGCGATGGCTACCGATTCGCCCAGGAGCAGTTTAAGTATGCTGTCGCGCGTGAAGCCGAGAGTGCGCAGGACGGCGACTTCCCGGGTGCGCTCGCGGATCGACATGGCCATGGTGTTGGCGCAGACCAGGAGCGTGGTGAAGAGTACAGCTCCGCAGATGCTGAGAATGAATGTCTTCACACTGCCCATCGTCGCAATGAAATCAAGCTTAAACGCCTGTTCGCTCTCGCTTTTTGTGGGGACTGGACTGCCGTGGAACAGGTCATCGATGCCACGAGCGGTGCGCGGCATGTTATTGGGAGTGTCGACCCGAGTGAAGTAAAAACCAGCCGAGTCTTTAAAAAAATTGACGGACTCTTCCAGATACTTTGTGTGGAAGTAGAGCGCGCTGTTGGAGGGATCGATGGAGTAGATGCCGCGCACGACCAGATCGAGATTGGTGGGGAAGATGGTGCCCTGGAGAATGATGTGGTCACCGATCTTCCAACGATGCTTGTTCGCCAGTTGAACGTCGACGACGCAGCCCGCGCGGTCGCGCTTCCAGGCGGCGAGCTGGTCGGCTGGCACAATCTTGTCGGCGGCTACGTCGAAGTATTCATCGGGGTCGGTCGCGAACTGGGGAAAATAGTTTTCCGGCTTGTCGTCAATATACTTGCCGCCGAACCACGTCATCGGGACAACATGCACCACGCCGGGAACAGTGCGAATTTTGTCGCGATAGTAAATGGGAAGAAAATTCGCCAGTGAGACCTTGTGCCGGGTCATGATTCGCAGCGCCGAGTCGGGCGCTCCTCTGTCGATGTAAAAACTGCGCCAGACGCAGAGCATGATGCACAGCAAGAGCAGAGAAAAGCCGATGCTTGCGACCGTCAGCAGACTGCGGCGTTTGTTACGGAAGGCGGATTTGGCGACGAAGGTCGTGAGGGTCATGGAGTGATGACAAGAACATTTTACAACGGCAGCGGAGCCTTGGGTGCCGAGGTCAGATTGTCTAAGGAGCAGGGGTGCTGCGACTAGAGTGGAGTTCCACTTGTAATGCAATGCTGAATCGACCCGCTGGCGTCGGTTTTAAAAATGCCGGATTGATCGGAGCACAACGCTGGCATGTGGTTGAGTAATGGGCGCGCGGTTATGAGGTAGTTTCGATTTGGGCCGATACCGGTCGTCGCATTACAGCCACTCAACTCGAATGCGTACTCATTCCACCTACCTGTCTGCGCCAGCGTCATGAACAGCTCGTCTTTTCCCAACTCCGGTAACGTGCACACGTAGCCAAGGCCGGGATGAGAATCGGCGAAATTTCTTTCGGCAGTTACGAGCGTTCGAACCGTACCTATCGCCGCATCAAGGTATCCAAGATTTAGCAACCCTCGAACAAATCCAAACGCGACCCAACCGCACGCCGCCAAGGCGATGAATCCCAACACCCACGTCATGCCAGTGATCTTGCGTCGTCTAACGTCTGAAAACATTGCAATCACAATAAACTCTTGCGCAGCTCTCGGCGTAGAATTTTTCCCGATGCAGTCCTCGGCATCGCCTCGACGAAGCGAACCTCGCGGGGCTGTTTGTGATGTGCGAGGCGGTCGGCGACGAAAGCGCGCAGTTCTTTTTCCAGCGCTTTGGAAGGAGCGAAGCCTTCGCGCAGGACAACAAAAGCGCAGGGGATTTCTCCCGCCTCAACGTCAGGCTTGGCCACTACGCCGCAATCGCGAACCGCTGGATGCTCCAGCAACAGCGCCTCAACTTCCGCAGGCGCGACTGGAAAGCCTTTGTATTTGATCATTTCTTTGCTGCGGTCGAGAACGTAATAGAAGCCGTCGGCGTCCGCGCGCACAATGTCGCCAGAAAAATACCAGCCATCGCGAAGGACGGAGGCAGTGGCTTGCGGATCCTTCCAATAGCCCATCATGAACTGCGGGCCGCGCATGACGAGTTCGCCAGCCTCGCCTTCGGCGACTTCATTTCCTTCGCTGTCGACGATCCGGCACTCCGTGAGCGCCAGCGCCTGCCCGATCGAAGCGGGACGATTCATTGCGGCCGGCGCGTTGTGGCCCACATGCGTCACGGGCGAAGCTTCGGTCATGCCGTATCCCTGATTGACGATGATGCCGGTCAGGTCGGTCATGCGGCGCGCCAGTTCGGGCGCGAGCGGCGCCGCGCCGCACTTCATCCAGCGAACCCTGTGATTCTTTGGGAAACTCCCGGCTTCGGCGGCCTGACAGAGCGCGTTCATCGCGGGCGGGACCATCAACATCATGGTGATGTTTTCCTGTGTGAGAAGCGCACACACTTTCTGCACGTCAAAGCGCGGCATCAGGACCAGCGTGGACCCGAGCGTCAGCGAGAGCGTCAGGGCGACCGTGAGCCCATAGATGTGATAGAGCGGCAGGAAGCAGAGAATCACGTCTTCGGGCACGAGCGGCGCGGCGTTTGGACCGATCGTCTGAAACACGTTGGCCACCAGGTTGTAGTGCGAGAGCATGACGCCCTTGGGCAATCCCGTGGTTCCGCTGGAGTAGGGAAGGGCGGCGAGAGTTTGTTGCGAAGTAGCGCCGGGTTTTGGGAATTCGGCGGAGGTGGGTTGCAGCAAACTGGAAAAGTCTCCGCAGCCTGCGCGTTGGCTGCGCTCGTTGCTGTTGCGTGTTGTAAAGATGCGGCGGAGGTTGGGAAGCCCGGCGAGGTTCACGTTTTCAAGCAGCGGTGCGTCGGTGATCAGAAACGCAGCCCCGGAAGTTTCCAGTTGATAGCGGATCTCGCGCTCGCGATACGACGGATTCAGCAGCGTCGGGACGGCTCCGGCAAGCGTGGCTGCGTGATAGGTGATGGCAAATTCCCAGGAATTCGGAAGGAAAATCGCTACAATTTCTCCGGGGGCGAGTCCAACGGAAATGAGGCCCCGGGCAAGGGATTCAACCAGGCCGCCATACTCGGCGAAAGTCAAGCGGCGGCCGCACGAAGTGTCAACCAGCGCTGTCTTCGTGTTGTTCTGCCTGCAACTGTCGAGAACGACGTCATGGACAAAGCGGTCGGCCGGGTCGGCGTAGAGTTGGGTGCGAAGCATCGTGGGTGATTGTAACTAGAGATTCAGGAAGTGAAAAGCAGTGGAAGTTCTCAGGAAAGATGCGGAGAAACATTGGCGCGTAGCTTGTCGCCGTTTGCGGAGCACCTTCGGCTGCATCGGCGGCCACAGTTCTTAGGAACGACGACTAAGCGCTCAATTTGCGCAAGAATTCCCGTTCGTCCATGCGGTACTTGAATGCCTTATGTCCATTGATGAAGACCACGGGAACCTCGTCGTTGTAGAGTCGTCGCGCGATGGCGTCGGAATCCACGTCAACTTCGCGCCAGGTGAAGCCGCCGCGCTTGTGCAGCTTGACGATGCTCTCTTTGACGATTTCGCAGAGATGACATCCCTTGCGCGAATAGACGACGACTTCGCCAGAATGCGCCATGCGACGGAGTGTAGCAGTTTGGGGGCGGCGTTTCCACGTCCAATGATGCCGCGCTCTGTGTCCCGCGAATCAGGGCGTAAAATCTCGGGATGACTACAAACGGACGGGCACTCTCCGGAAAAACATTGCTGGTTACAGGCGCAGCGAAACGGCTCGGCTGCGCTATTGCATTGGCTGCAGCTAAAGACGGCGCCAACGTGGCGATCACCTACCGCGAGTCGGCGCGTGAAGCCCACGCGCTCGTCGGAGAACTGGCTGAGCATGGCGTCGAAGCGCTCGCGGTGCGGTGCGATGTGGCCGACGAAAAAAGTGTCCGCGAGATGGTGAAAGAGGTCGCGCGAGAATTCGACGGCATCGACGTGCTCGTCAATAACGCCGCCAACTACGAGACGGTCGAATTTGACAAAATTACGGTGGCGCAATGGGATGCGATGTTTGCGTCCAATGTGCGGGGTCCATTCCTGGTGTCGCGCGAAGCGCTGCCATATTTGAGAAAACGAAAAGGCCGTATCGTAAACATGGGATCGCTCGGCGGCTTGCGGCCCTGGGCAACGCATGTGCACTACTGTTCGTCGAAGGCGGCGCTGCACATGCTCACCCAGGCGATGGCGAAGGCTCTGGCTCCAGAAATCGCGGTAAATGCGGTGGCTCCGGGAATGATCGATTTGGAGGAAAAGGCGGCGGCAGCATTCATGAAAAGGACGGCGAAACAAACGCCAATGCAACGCAGCGGGACGGCGGCGGACATCGCAGCCGCTGTGATGTTCTTTGCCACCGCTCCCCAATTTATTACCGGCCAAATCCTGGCGGTGGATGGCGGGCTGGGGCTTTAGCTCTGAGTAGCGTGGCATCTTGCCCTCGGCGTCGGCAGGCGAGACGCGCCCAAACAGCCGCCGGGAACTGCAGGGCTACCTGGAAAGCAATTTGTTTCCCGGCGCGGCTTCGCGTATCGTTCGATTTCACCCTGTGATAGGACTTTCAAAAATAACAATAACTTATGACGAAACTCATTTTCCGCGCAGCTCCAGTGCTGGTTTTGTTTGTGTTGCTCCACGCAACCGTCTTTGCCGAGGATCGCCCTGAGGAGGGAGGTCACGAACTACAAGTCTGGACCGGCGGCGGCCGCTCCGTCCCTGGCGGGACCAAGGACACGAGCGTATGGAACACGGGATTCCGCTATGGCTGGATTTTGACGGCGCCGCACGGTCCCGGATTTCTCAACGGACGTTTCGAATACGCCGTCGATGCGGTGCCTGTGTTTGTGGTTTTTCAGCCTAAGAATATCGCTTACGGCGCGGGCGTCAATCCGCTGGGGTTGAAATGGATTTTCGCCACACGCGGCAGCGTCGCGCCCTATCTCGAACTTAACGGCGGCACGCTGTTTACAAGCCACGAAGTTCCCACGGGAACGTCGACCGTGAACTTCACGTCGAGCGCGGCGTTGGGGTTGCACTTTCTGCGCCAGCGCGCGTGGACGGTCGAGGTGCGCTACATGCATATTTCCAACGCCGGATTAACCAAGCCGAATCCGGGGATCAATACCGTGCAGGTACGTCTGGGGCTCGGGAAGTTCTTCGGTAAAAAATAGCTTCCGTACTCGTACAATTTCATTGCTGAGCCCGACGAAACCTGGTATCAAATCGTTTCAATACGGGGCGCGCCCGCTTCGGGCACCCGCTGACAGCGGGGAGCATGTCATGCAAGTCATGAAGGTTAGAGCGCGGCGACATTTTCTTTTGGGGACTCTCTCGGGTCTAGTCATCCTGGCGTCATGTGCGGCGTGGGCGTAGGGTGGGGTCGCGGGCGGAAAGCCCCTGTTGGGGTACTATCCGGAGTGGTCGAAGACCAACAATCCCCCGTTTGTTTACTCAGCGGACAAAATCCCTACAACCAGCTCACCCACATCGCGCACGCATTCGTGTTGCTCGATGCGAAAGCCGACGCACTCTCAGCGTGCCGCCGGGATTTGTTGAGCCGGCGCTGATCCCGAAGGCGCACGCTGCCGACGTCAAGGTAATGCTCTCGATTGGCGGCGGAGATGGAATCGAAGGCCCGCGATTCGATCGTATGGCGTGCGACGAGGCCCATCGTCAGGCATTTGTCCGTAACGTGCATCGCTTTCTGGCTAGGCACGGCTATGACGGTGTGGACATTGACTGGGAAATTCCATTCGAGAAAGACTCTTCGAATTGCGTCACGCTGATGCAGGAGTTGCGCAACGAACTGCCGTCGCCGCGGTTGATTTCGATGGCAACGCCATCCGATCCGCGCAGCTGGGGACGGGGCTTCGACATCCCCGCACTGGCGCCGATTCTGGACCTCATGAATGTGATGACGTACGACTACACGGGTTCGTGGACGGGGTGGACTGGCATCAATTCTCCTCTGTTTAAGGACTCGGCGGACCCCAACCAACTTGGCAGCATAGAAACATCGATGGATCTCTACCAAACCATCTACGGTGTGCCGCCCGCGCAACTGAACATTGGCACCGCTTTCTAGGGATATGAATTTGACGGTGTGAGTTCATTGTGGACGGCGTGCAGGGTGTGCGCGGCTGGTTAGCAGAATTACGGTCCCTACATCAAACCGCTGATCAATCATCAAGGCTGGCAAAGGCAATTACGACGATGCCTCGAAGTCTCCCTATCTGGTGAACTCGACTCTGCCCGGATTTATTACCTACGACGATGCCGCGACCACGAACCGCAAGACGCGTTACATCCTCAATCAACGCGGGTTTGGAGGGGTATTTATGTGGGAGTTAGCGCCGATTACGACGGGCGGTCGCAGGATTTTCTGGACGCAATGTACAAAGGCTGGCAGGCGAAATAGCGGTATCTCGCACGCGAGGACCGGCAGATGCTATTGCCGATTTGAAAGTGCGGCCGTGACGCGCGCCGAATCCGATTGTCGCCCACAACATGGCCCCGGCGGAATCGCAGCGCCGTGCGGGCAAGTAAGCGGATGGTTCAGGAAAGTGCAGATCTTGTCGGTAGCTTCGGGTGAGAGGATGTGCTCGAATTTGCAGGCCTGCTGCTCGATTTCCGTTTCGCTGTCCATGGCGAACGAATCGGTGAAGAGTCGCTCAGCCAGCCGATGACGCCGAATGATATCCGCCGCGCGCTGGTGTCCACGCGGCGTGAGTCCGATAATCAGAGAGCCGTCCCCCGTCGAAAAGCCAGCAGGTTTCAACGCGTCGTGGCACGGATTCACGAAAGGTTTGTGGTCGTGCGGTTCCGTAGGATGAGGCCGCGTCGTCACCAAACCCATGGCGGCCATTTTCTCCACTGCAATCGATACCGGCAGCGCGCCGTGGACTTCCATCCGCTCCATCTCGGCGATTTCGCCATGCTCTTCGAGGGCGAATAGTTCTTCCAGCACCTCATCAAATTGCTCGTCGTCGGCCATCGCAAAGACTTCCTGGGCGGCAATTTTGCCGTGATGCAATTCGATGCGGCGATCCGCCAGACGCGCCACTACGGGATCGTGCGTGACCATGACGATGGTGCGTCCCTGCTGGTGAAGCTCTCGAAGCAGGCGCAAAACGATTTCTTCGTTGGCGGCGTCGAGGTTGCCGGTCGGCTCGTCGGCGAGCACGATCTTCGGATCGTTGATCAAAGCTCGCGCAATGCAGGCGCGCTGCTGCTCGCCCCCGGAGAGCTGCGATGGAAGGTGTCCGGCGCGATCTTTCAGGCCGACGCGATCCAGTGCTTCGAGAGCTTCCTTTTCGTCGGTCATGCTGTGGAAGTATTGAGCCAGCATGACGTTCTCGACGGCGGTCAGATACGAAATCATGTGAAAATGTTGAAATATAAATCCAACCGTTTCGGCGCGAACGTGATTGAGGTCTGAGGCGCTGAGGTGCGCGACGTTCTTTCCATCGAGCCAAATCTCGCCGCTGGTGGGCCGATCCAGGCATCCGATGAGATTGACCATCGTACTCTTGCCCGAGCCCGAGGGGCCCATCATCGCGACCCACTCACCCGGCGCGATGGAAACACAAATGTCGTCGAGCGCCTGAATCAGGCTGAAGCCGCCGCTGCTTTCTTCGCGCGCGGGATAACTCTTCGTGACATTCTTAAGCTTGATCATCGTTAGTGTTCCCGAATATTCCCGAACAATTGCTACCGTATCCGCCGTTACTCCCCTCGGAGAATAATAGCGGGTTGAACGCGTCGCAGCATACTGATCGGCACAATCGCTGCAATCAGCGCCACGATAATACTGCCGCAGAGCACATAAGGGAACACGCTGAAGCGCGGGGCCACGGGCGCATGAAAGTTGGCGCGTCCGATCCAGGCGGCAATTCCGATCCCGATAAAGAAGCCCAGAACCGCGCCCATCACGCCGAGTGCGGCGGCTTCCGCGGCAAAGAATCCATTGATCAGACGTTCGGAGGCGCCCAAAGCTTTCATGAGGGCGAAATCGCGGCGGCGATCAAAGACCCATCCGATCAGGGTCGCGAGCACGCACAATGCGGAAGTTAGCACGACCAGCGTGGCCGCAGCATAGACCGTGGCGCGAGTCTTGTTGAGCACGTTGGCCTCGCCTTCCCTGATCTGGCGAACCGGGCGAACGTCGGCCGCAGGCAGGAGGTTCGAGAGTTGACCGATCGAGGCGTCAACGTCGGCAGGAGTCCCGTTAATGGCGACTTCGATTGTCGAAGGCGCGATGCCGGTCCAATTCTGAAACTCTGACTGATCGATATAGATCCGGCTGTCTTCGCCCGCTCCAGTCTGTAACATTCCGGTCGTAGCAAGTTGGATCGACTTGCCCTGGAACGTGAGTTCGAAGGGTTGGCGATTTGGACTGACAACGGTCGCAGCGCGCATCCCGAGGAGTGCCTGAGCTGGTGCGTCAGGCCAGCGGCTCACCTTCCACCAGTGATTCAACTGGCGAGCGCGGGCAAAATCGGTGCCGACGACCACCACCGACTTGCCGTCGTTGGTGCGAGCGACGGCATACGAAAAGGGAACCGCAAGCGCATTTCCGCTGAGTGTGGATTCGACTTTAGCAAGCGCGCCGACGGACAAGGCCTGACCACCTTTGGCGACGATAACTACGTTCGCCCCATAGTTACGAAATTCGGCGCGCAGCTTGGCTTGCGCGTCAACATAAAGATTCATCATCGCCGTCGCCACGGCGGCGGCCACGATCATGGCGAACAGGGCTGCGGCAGCGCGGCGGCGGCGCAGAACGGCTGCACGAAACAACATGCGCACGAACATCGAAGTATGCGGCGCCTGCGCGCGGCGATCGGCAACTCGCTGCGGACTCGGGAAGGCGACTGGCGAAATTTCCGAAAAAGCCGTGAGAGGAGTGTTAGGCGCTGTGCTCACGCTTCACCTCGCAACGCAAACACGGGATCGTACCTTACGGCGCGTCGAATTGCGGAAACGCTTCCGGCGAAAGTCACAATTACCGCGACCGCCAGGATGATCGGGAAAAGCACAGGCTCAATAGAAATTGTCGAATTGAAAATCGAGCGGCCAATCTGGTGGGCAAGGAACGTTCCCAAGGAGAAGCCAACCGTGCCGCCGGTCAGTGCAAGCAACAGCGCCTCGGCAAAAAAAATTGAAAAGACGGCAAAGTCGCCCGCACCAAGAGCTTTCATCAGACCCACTTCGACGCGACGCTCAAAGATCGCCGTAGCCATGGCCGCGGAAACGGCCAAGGCGGACGCAAAGAGCGCGGCCAGCGTAATCAGCAGCATGAGCCCTTTGATGCGCGACAAAACCGTGCCTTCATTCTGCGCGACTTGCCGAATCTGCTCCGCGTGTGAATGCGGGATGACTTCCTGTAACTGATACGCGATCGACTGCGCATACGGAGAGCAATACCATCGGTCGTAAACCTCGGGGCTCATCGTCTTCGGATCGCGCGTGGCGAACGCGTCTTGCGGCTTGGTGAGCGCGCTGACGTAGACGCGGCGGACTGCGCCAGGCCTGCCGAGAATCTGCTGCGCGAGAGCAAGAGGTGCAACAATTTCGTCGTCTTCTGCGCCGCCGCTCGAGAGGATGCCAGATACCGCGAGCGGATGACCCGACACCTCGAGCGTGTCTCCTGGCCTCATGCTTAACTTCGCAGCCAGTCGTTCTCCTACCAGGATGTCTTGCGAGTTGTCGTCTGGCCAGCCGCAACTGCCCGCCGGGGCTGCGATTTGCGCGGAACGGGGCGGAGCCCCGTCACCACATGTGCTCCTCACCTTCCACCATGGGTGCGTAGTCTTGACGCCCGTGGTGAAATCTTCTTTGCCGAAATGGACTGGCTTGCTGAAGTAGGTCCCCAGCAGCGTCACCTCTTCAGTATTGGCATCACCACCACTGCCGACCCTTACTGTGACCGGCAGCATCGGCGAGAAGCCGACGATATTGTTGTGCCAGAAGGTGCCGCGAATTTTCGGCAGATCGGCCTCGTTTAGAAAAGCGCCGTCGCTTGGGGGCTTGAGGTTGATGCCGCCGATTTCAACGTCAAGCGTGTCTTCCTGCGGAGTGACAATCAGATTCGCGCCGTAGCTGCGCAGTTCGCGGTTGATCTTGTCGCCGATGTTGGTAGCCACGGCGATCATGGCGGTGGCGACCGCTACTCCCAACGTGATCGCAACGCCGGCAAGAATCTTGCGGCGCGCTTGATGGCGAAACGATTCGTAGACGAGGCGCGGAAACATTATTTCTGCTCGAAGTAGCGTCTGCCGGCCGCGACGTCTAATTCCGACACGATGACGGAGTCGTCGGTTACCTGCGCCTTCAGAGGCACCGGATTGCATCCGCCCGGCATTCCGACCGATTGCAGGTTAATGGGAGAAGCGCAGTTTTTGCAGATGACTCCGTTAGAACCTTTATAAA
Organism: Acidobacteriaceae bacterium; assembly: GCA_043765355.1. Lineage (GTDB taxonomy): Bacteria > Acidobacteriota > Terriglobia > Terriglobales > Acidobacteriaceae > Acidiflorens. The sequence goes on from JAYUJG010000224.1 coordinate 13,000, forward strand.
AACCCGCGCCCCCGCAGATTTCACAGGCGTCAAAGAGAACCGCGATTTTTCCGTCCGGTTTTTGGTAGAGCCAGAAACGCACTTCGATTCCGCCTTCTTTGGCTTCGAAGCGGTGCAGTTCGCCATCGTAAACCTGCTTCAGCGGGATCGACACTTTGCCGTCCACAAAGCTCACTTCGGTGGCCGGCGAAAGCGCGCTGGCACTCTTCTCGTAGATAAAGCTGGCCGTGACCATCACGATAAAGATGAACGAGAAGACGTAAATCGAAGCCATCCAAAGACGCTCGCGGCGGGCGGTCCAGAGCGCTTTGCGACGCGCTGCGCCTGAGTCGGGCAACTCGACGGGCTGGCGGCTCTTCATCTCGAACAGCACCATCAACGCCGCCAGCGCCAGGATGGTGACAAAGAAGAAAAGTTCGTTGCGGACAATCGGCCCGATGATGGCCATCTCCTGCCGGGAAGAGGGGAGCACTCCATTTTCGGACAGCTCGTGCAAGCCGGAAATCACAAGCTGCGCCGCTACCAGAAAAAGAATTGCGGTCGTGACCTTAAAGAATTTCTGCAGATTGATCTTGACGCTGCCCTTGACGAACATCACGCCGAATAGCACCGCGACGATCACGCCCAGCAGGGTCCCCGTGAAACTCATCAACTCACTAGAGTTTAACGTCACCGCAGACAAAATCAGAACCGTCTCAACGCCCTCGCGCAGCACCATCAGGAAGACAAACAGAAAGAGCCCGATCCAGTCATTTCCGGAGGCACCGCTACCGGCAAACAATCCGACCTTAGTCTCGATTTCGCCCTTGAGCTTGCGTCCAGTCCTCATCATGAAGACGATCATGGTAACGACAAACACCGCCGCGACCAGCATGACCCAGCCTTCGAAAACGTCCTGGTTCAGGTTGAGGCGCGAGAGCACAACCGCGACGACGATTGATCCAGCAAAAGCCGTACCCAGCGCGGCATAGACCGCTTTGCGCAGATCGTTGCGGCCGATCTTAGCCAGATAAGCCAGCGTGATGCCGATGATGAGAGCGGCCTCGACGCCTTCGCGGAGCGTGATGATGAATGCCTGAAGCATTACACTAGAGTCCGATTTCCAGAACTTGTAAACGGCTTTTGTAAACAGGTGTTGGGAAGGGCACGGCTTCAGCCGTGCCGCTCAGGCCACAATCGATATGGGCTTTGGCCCCTGAGGACCTGACTCCCAGTCCTGCAACCACCTACGAAAACAAGTTTCGAATTGAAAATGAATTTCAATTTCAATATCACTAGAATACGGTTTTGTGCGGGATGGGGTCAACGTAGGGAATCACGGATGGTTATGACCTGCATCGCACGGGGAAACTGGGCATTAAGTGGAGACTCCGGCAGCCCCCCCGACCCGCCTTATTGACGGTGTTTTGAGTGTAAACGCTGTTTACAGCAGTAATCTTGAATACTCGCGCACCAAACTGCGCAATGAAGGCACATGACAATCGGTGTTTCATGGGCGAAGAAGCAAAAGCTGGGGATAGCTGGGATCGCGGGCTGGATCATTTTCCTGTACGTTCAGACCTTTACATCCGTCTGTGGCCCCTCCGTATGACTGCCTTCGCAGTTGCTCCTTCTAATCACTCTCGCGTCTCCAATCGCGATTCTCTGGGCGGCGATTAAGGACAAATGGTGGTGGGCACTTGGGCTAATTCCAGCGCTTTTGCTCCTGTGGGGCGTGCTGGGAACCTTCGTGGACTGCTGACGGAGGTCTTAACTGTCGTAACCTCGCCCTTGCACTCATTGCGAACGACAGTCTCTTTCAGCGCTCAGATTATCCGCAAAAACTTCTTTGCTGGAGCTATCTCCGGAAACAAATTTTCTTCCGCGCGAAATTCCCGCGAGTGTACGCATCTCCGGCTCCCTCGCAGTTCAACCGGATGCTTCAAGTGCAGCATCTCGTGGTACAAAATGTATTCCACCGCATAGCGCGGCACGCGCGGATCGTCAAACACGCGGCTGATGACGATGGCGTTGTGCGCGGGGTCGTAGTGGCCGAGGCTGCTGCGGGCGCGGTTCTGGCTCCAGGTAAGCTGCGGACGTCCCATCAGCCCGTGAAAGAATCGCCGGTTAAGGTCATCAAAAATCTCCTCCAGATGATAATGATGTCCCCGAGGCGAACGAATATGCTTGCGCCCGCGCATCTGGCGGATGAGGCGAGCCTTGGCGGTGACGTCGTGGGCTCCGATATAGCGCCGATAACGCGCGCTCGCGGCCCGATCCACCGGTTTGCGATAGAGCTTGGCTAGCAGGATGTGCGCGATCGCGTGCAACACGCTGTCAGGCGCGCCTTCCAACAGGTCCGAGATGCGGACGTAAAGCTCACCTTCGCGCAGGCGAATCGTGTTGTTGATGGATACAAAAGGATAGAAGCGCACATGTATCGGTGGAGCGGGCGTTCGAGGGCGCAATTCGCGGTAGACGACCTGAAAAAGTTCGGCGAGCTTTGGGGACACGTTGAAAAAAGAGTAGCACGGGAAAGTAGGGAGGTAGCAGCTTGGCTCGCCGGAAATCTGGCACACAAGACGAAACCGCCGAAATATGCGGTAATGAATACGAGGGAAGTCCACGATGATCGAAGCCGCGCTGCATTGGACGGACAAAGAACGATACGTAGGGTCGGCGACCTCAGGCCACTCGATCGTGATGGATACGGCGAAGGATGAAGAGAAGACGGCGAGTAGCCCGATGGAGCTCGTGCTGCTCGGTCTGTGCGGCTGCACAGCGTCGGATGTCGTCGGCATCTTGAGAAAAAAGCGCGAGCCGTTTACTGCTCTTGAGGTGCGAGCTGCGGGCGAACGGGCCGACGGCTATCCTGCCGTCTATACATCCATTCACCTCACGTATCGCGTCAGCGGCAAAGTGACGGCGAAGGCGATGGAGGACGCGGTTCGGCTGTCGAAAGAAAAATACTGCTCGGTTTCAGCGATGCTGGAAAAGACGGCGAAGATTACGCATACGATTGAGTATCTGGCTTGAGAGCCGCGGCAAACCCGGTCAAAGGATACTTTTACATCGCGAGCGCCGCGTTTTTGTGGGGCGTGTCGGCGACGCTGGGGCGCGCGGCATTTACCGGGCATTTGCTGCGGGGGGGCGCGTCGATAGGAAACATCGATCCGCTGATTCTGTCGCAAAGCCGAGCGACTTTGGCACTGGCTGTTCTCCTGCCTGCGCTGCTGCTGCGGAGGGGAGCGTCGGCGCTGCGCGTTCCCGGGCGCGATCTGGCGCGGTTTTTCGTGCTGGGGATTTTGGGAGTTGCGGCGTCGAATTATTTCTACTATCTCGCCATTCAGCGGACGAACGTGGCCACGGCCATCATCCTGCAATACACGGCGCCGATATGGGTGCTGCTGTATACGATGGTTCGCGAGGCGCAACGTCCGTCGCTGCGAAGGAGTGTGGCGGTGGGACTGGCGGTCGCGGGGTGCGCGTTGGCGGTCGGGTTGGTGGGCTCGGGTGGCTTTCGCATGGACAAGATCGGAGTGGTTGCGGCGCTGCTGGCGGCGTTTTCGTTCGCGCTTTATAACGTTGGCGGACACAAAGTGCTGGCGCGTTATGACCGGTGGAAAGTTCTGCTGTGGGTGCTGGTGGGTACGGCGACGTTCTGGATGGTGGTGAATCCCCCGTGGAAAATCGTGGCCGCTCACTATGACGGGTCGCAGTGGGGATTCATGCTTGTGTTTTCGATGGTGTCGGTGTTGGGGCCGTTTTCCTGTTACTTCGCCGGATTGCAACATCTGGAGCCGACGCGCGCGATTGTGGTTAGTTGCCTGGAGCCGGTGTTCAGCATCGTGCTGACGGCGTTGGCGCTCGGGGAACTGGTGAAGCCGATGCAGACGGTGGGAATTGTCTTAGTGCTGATCGCGATTGTGCTGATTCAGCTTCCGGAGCGGGTGGCTCGCGGGGATGAGTTGGTGGTGGAGCCGATAGAGTAGAGCGTCATTGGTCGCTAGTCGTTGGTCGTTCGCGAGTTTGGGCGCTAAGTGCTTGGTTGCCAACGACTAGCGACTAGCGACCAACGACCACTTCCTCACTCCAGACTCTTCCCCTTCGTCTCCGGCAGCTGGGTTGCCATTAGACTGGCCATGAAAAACGCTGCGCCGCACAGATAGAAGGCCCAGCTTAGTCCCTTGGCTTGACCGACGCGTCCTACTACGTAGGGAGCGATGGAGCTGAGAGTACGGGCGCTGTTGTAAGTAAAGCCCAAGGCACGGGCGCGGACGCTGGTGGGAAAAATTTCGCTGCCGATGATGCCTGAGCCGGAAAAGAATCCCGTGCCGAAGTAGGCGACAACCGCGCCCAGCACGAGCACCATCGCCTGCGAGCGGGCCATGGCATAGAGAGGCACCATGACGGCGGCGGCAAAGGTGAAGATCATGAACGATTTGCGACGGCCGAGATGATCGGCGATCCAGCCGAAGCTAAGGTATCCCGGAAACATGCCCAACAAATTGAGCGTGATGAGCAGGGTGGTGGTGCCCATGGTGCCGAAGCCGCGTCCGCCTTGTTCGATGGGGAGTGAGAGATAGGGAGGAATCCAGGTGAACAGGCCCCACCAGGCGAACATGCCGAAAAAATTAAGCAGCAGAAGCACGAAGGTGCTCTTGCGGTAGGGCGGGTAGAAGATGATGAAGAAGGATTGGCTTCCCGGCGTGCTTTGCGGCGTTTGGGGTGAAGGTGTTTGATTTTCGTCGGCGAGGCGTCGATGTTCCAACCACATCGACGATTCGGGCACGCGGTTTTGAATCCAGAGAGTGACGATTGCTGGAAGAATTCCGACGAAGAACACCATGCGCCAGTTGGCATAGCGGAGAACGACGCCGGCCACCAGCGCCGCCAGCGCGTAGCCAATGGCCCATGAACTCTGGACGATTGAGATTGCTTTGGCTCGCAAATGATCCGGCCAGGTTTCGGCGACGAGCGTCGCGCCGGTATTCCACTCGCCGCCCATGCCGAGTCCGAGGATGAAGCGGAACACGGCCAGCATGAGCACGGTGGTCGAGAGGCCGGAAGCGAACGAGCACACCGAGTAAGTCAGGATGCTGAGCATCAGGGCGCGCTTGCGCCCGATGCGGTCGGCGACAAATCCGAAGCCTACGCCGCCGATGCCGGAGGCCAACAGCGTGAGCGTGTAGAGAAGGCCAGAGGTCGCCTTCGACATGCCGAGATCGCGCATCACGTACGTCAGAACCAGCGCGTAAAGCATAGCGTCGAAAGCGTCGAGCATCCAGCCTAGAGAGGCTGCGAGCAGGGTGCGGCGCTGCCCGGGGCTGGCTTGCTTCAGGAGTTGGATGGGGCCGATGGCCATGCGGGGAGCGATTGTATCAGTGGAAGTGACTGAAAAGGAAAGGGGCACGCGAGAGGGAAGGGCACGAGTTTCACTCGTGCCACAGAATCTGTGGCGACGAGGTGGAAGGGTTTAAAATCGGATGCTTCTCAAGAGGTGATTCATGGCCTGGGCAAATGCCGTTCTGTTCTCCCGAAACTTGAAGGATATCGTCCTTGTTGTGGCGAAGGTTGTCCTCGCCGTCTTGACCGTTGCGATCGTGGCATGGAAGGTGCTCCCTTGGCTGCTCCCCGACGACTGGCGGGTAAAATATGCTCTCGCGTACCAAGTCAGCGAAGGTCAGATCATGATTGAACGCAAGCTTCACAATTGCGACTGGGATTCTGCGCCGCTTGGCAACAAGCACTGTCACTATCAAAGTATTGTGCAGGTGTACAACTCAGACAGCAAGATTGTGGACGGCACGGGCGTTGAGATTGGCGCGGGCGGGACCACCATTTCCTACAACGACGGAAAGACTTGGCAGTCGTTCCCCGCAGCAGATAATCCGCGTCCGGCAAAAATCTTGGTTACATGGCTGCGTGTGGACGACTAGTCTCTTATTTGCCTTTTCTATTTTCTAACTACAAAATCCCGCCATGATCGACTCTCGATGTGTCCATGCGCCTCGTGCCTCTGATCACGATAGAAATAGATCAGCTTGTAGTAGCCGCTCGGTGGAGGTGGAGCGGCGCCGAATTCGACCTGCTGGTGATCCACGATCTTGTCGTCATCCAGACGGAGGTCGACGAGCACTTCCCAAGCTTGGTTTTCGTCGTTTTCGTTTCCTACTACGCCACGCACACGGACAGTCTTCATAGATAGCAGAATGCCTTGTTTCTATGTGCAAATGCAAACGACAGGTAAAAGTGTGGAGTATTTGGCCTCAGCGGCTGAAGCCGTCGCTTTTGGGCGACCTTGCGGCACAACTGAAGGTCGTGCCCTTCCCAATCTTGGTTGACTGTACGCCGTAACTTGAGAATGTCTTAAAACGAGCCGTTATCGTCCCAGCTGCCGCAGATACCTCTGCGCCTTCCGCACGTCTCGCGCAATCTGCTCCTTCAGCGCTTCGACCGATGGAAACTTAATCTCATCGCGCAGCCGATCGAGAAAGTGTAGTTCGACTTCGGTTTCCGCCGTCAGTTCGAGCGGATGGAAGTTCAGCAGGTGCGATTCGATGGCGAACGAATCGCTGCCAAACGTTGGGCGGTTGCCGACGTTGGTGACGGAGTCGAAACACTCATCCCCGACGCGCGTGCGCGTGATGTACACGCCGTCTTTCGGGATGAGTTCGTCGTAGTGCGCCAGGTTGATGGTGGGGACGGTGTACTTCGTGCCGTAGCCGCGGCCTCGGCCGGGAGTCGAAAGAATACTGAAGGGACGCGCCAGCAAGTGGCGGGCGCGGCTCACTCGTCCTTCGAAAAGCAGCTTGCGAATGTGGCTGCTTGAGACGGGCTCTCCGCGCAGGCGCATCTCGGGATAGTCGTGCACTTCGAATCCCATCTCGTGGCCGAGGTCGCGCAAGGTTTTAATGTTGCCCGCGGCTTTGTGTCCGAAGTGGAAGTTGTAGCCTTCGTAAACTTCACGGGCGTGCAGACGCTGCTTCAGAATTTCGTAAGCGAAATCATGCGGCGTCATCAGCGAAAGATCGCGCGAGAAGGGAAGTAGTAAAGCAGCGTCGGCGCCGGTGGTCTCAAGTAACCGTAGTTTCTCCGGCAGCGGAGTAAGAAGTTTGAAAATGTGATCGGGCCGCAGGATGCGCGCGGGATGAGGCTCGAAGCTGACAACGACGGACCGGGCGTTCGTGGCTTTCGCGCGGCGCACGATTTCGTCAATGACGTGGCGATGCGCGCGGTGGACGCCGTCGAAGTTGCCCACGCTGAGCAGAGTGGGGCCGAAGTCGGCGGGGATGTCTTCGAGTCTGTGAAAAGTGAGCATTCGAAACTCTTGATCACCGCCGAGACGCCGAGTGCGCTGAGAAATCATTCCTACGGTTTTTCTCGGCGCACTCGGCGTCTCGGCGGTAAATCAAATTTGAAACTCCAACTTCATGCCATCGAATGCCAGTTGCACACCCGGTGGCAATGCGGCGTTGGTTGCCTCGTGCGGCAGGTCGTGGCAGATGTGGGTGAAAAATGTGCGCTTTGGTTTGAGGGATTCCACGATCTTCAGCGACTGCTCTACTGTGGAATGCGTGGGATGCGGGACATAACGGAGCGCGTCCAGAAATAAAATGTCGAGGCCGCGCAGGTTCTCCAGAGTTGCGGCGGGAATCTCGCTGTGATCGGTGAGGTAGGCGGCCGATCCGAAGCGGAAACCGAGAATCGGCGTTTCTCCGTGGATCACCGTCAGCGGCTCAAACGTTGTTCCAAACAGCTCGACTGGTCCCTCGATCGGATGCAGTTCGACTTGGGGTAGTCCGCCGAATTTATATACAGGGTTGAAAATGTAGCCGAACATGTTGCGCAGGAAATCGGACGCTTGCGGAGTAGCGTAGAGCGGCAGCTTGCCGGGGCGATGCTTGTACGTCAGCGGACGTAAATCGTCGATGCCCAGAATGTGGTCGGCGTGAGTGTGGGTATAAAGGACGGCATCGAGTTGGGTGATTTGTTCCCGCAACGCCTGTTCGCGGAAGTCAGGCGTGGTGTCGATTAAGACATTGCGGCCGTTGTAGGCGATCAGCACGGAAGGGCGTGTGCGGCGGTCACAGGGGTTCGGCGAATGGCACACGGCGCAGTTACAGCCGATCGTGGGGACGCCCACCGATGTGCCGCTGCCGAGAACCGTAAGAGTCGCCTGCATCAGCCGTTCGTTCCTGTGATCGAGCCCCCAGTAATCGGGCCGGGAGCCTGGGGAGGACGAGCGAGCGCGTTGGTCACCTCGACGTACGCCATGCGCAATTCGTAGAGGCAATTTTGCAGAAATCCCTGCTCTTTCGCGGTGAGATTGCCTTTTGTCTTCTCGGCGATCATGCCGAGTGTGTCGATGGTCTGGCGGGCGCCGATCACGTCGACGCCGGGCTGGCCGCCTTGTTCGTGCATCAGGCCGAGTTGCATCATGGCGGTCATGTAGAGCGAAGCCATGAAGCGTTCAAAACTCATTTGAAGTTCTTTGGCGGAGTGGCCGTTGAGTTCGACGCGGGCATCGAGGTCGCGCGACGATTGCCTGTAGGCCTCGTGCTGTACCTGCTGTTCCGAGGCGGTCGGCGGTTCGGGGATATCGGATTCGGCGGCAGGTTCGACGAGTGTGGTTGCGGTGGTAGCTTCGGGCACCATCGAAACATCTGTGGCGGTCGAAGACGAGCTGTTCGGTGACGACGCGGCCGGAGTCGAAGTTGCCGTCATGTGTTCCTCTGTAGAGTCGCGTAGTTCTCCATCGTTGGTGAACAAGCGGCGGTCGCTTACTTTGAATTCGCTTTCTTCTTTTCTTTTCTGAGCCATAGGGTTTTCCTGGTTTCGATAATCTCGCTGTAACGATTCAGTTGATGGGGAGCGATGTTGGTTTCAGCTTCGCTGTTCCCGCGCGCAAATCTTTTTCCGCAGCTTCGCGTCGGAGGTAGCCCAATGCCACCGGGCGATCGCCAGTGGGTAGAGGCAGAATTGCGCTGCTGGTGATCTCGCCGACTTCTTTTTCGCCGCCGTCGCCACCCACGTGAGCAAAAACCTTTGTGCCGGGTTCAGGCAGCGCGCCCTCGACTACGAAAGCGGTGAATTGGCGGTGGACGGCACCGCGCGAGCGTATGCGCTCCACGATCTCCTGACCGAGATAGCATCCCTTGGTGAAATTCAATGCCCGCGTCTGCCCGGTTTCCTGCGGCAAGTCGCGGTCGCGGATGTCCACCCCGAATTGCGGGATGCCGCGCGAGATGCGGAATAGATTCAGAGCGGTTGTGCCCACGGAGCGCGCACCCGCTTCAGTTAGCGACTGCATGAGTTCCCCGGCATGCTCGGACGCAATCCAGACTTGCCAGGACTCGCCCACTTCTTCGCCTGCACGTGCGAGGGTGGCAGGGCGCTGATGCCACACGACATCCGCGAACTGAAGATGGGCGAGATCAGGCGCAGCGATGCCGGCGCGTTCAAGAACATTGCGCGATTCCGAGCCGGTCAACCCAATCGCGCTGAGTTTGTCACTGACGTCGGTGATTTCAACATCGTCGGCAATGATATAGCGATCGAACAACTCCAATACTTTGTGTAGCTGTGCCCGTTCCGTGTCGACCAGGAGTGATTCGCCACGCTGGAATTGGAAAACGTAGAGGTCGGCCTGGATGCGGCCTTGAGCATTCAGCAGAAAGGAATAGACGCCGTGGCCGACGGCAAGATCGCGAACATTGTTCGTGGCCATGCCGTTGAGCCAGCGGACGCGGTCGCCGCCGGTCACCGCGATCTTGGCGCGTCCGTCCAGAGGATAGACGCCGCATTCCGAGAGCAGCGACTGAAACTCCACCCCAGCCTCGCGGAAATCTGGCACGCTGCCGGCGCCAGATTGTTCACTGGGGTTGGCCGCGGGATGGGAAGTTGTAGTCATGGGCTGCATCTTTGATTATAACGAACGCGGATTATAAGGAACGCGCGATGCTGACCGTCGTCCGCGCGGGCACTTGCCGGGGCGCTAACGCGTGGCCTCAGTTTCTTGCGGTGACCGACGGGAGCTTCAGCCCTCGAGAACCTGGCCCGCAATCCGTTTCATGAATGGCGACGCCTGTGCTACCGTTTCGAGCGTGAGCACCAAGAAGCGCATTGCCCTCATCCCCGGAGACGGAATTGGCAAAGAGGTCATTCCGCAGGCCGTAGAAGCGATCAAAGCCTCCGGCGCAGCGGTTGAACTCACGTCGTTCGATTGGGGAGCCGATCGCTATCTCTCCGATGGCGTCACCGTTCCGGCGGACGGTTTCTCGATGCTGGCTCGTGATTTTGGCGCCATTCTGGTCGGCGCATTCGGCGATCCGCGCGTGCCTTCGAACATTCACGCCAAAGAAATTCTTTTGGGCATGCGCACTCGGATGGACTTGTTCGCCAACGTCCGGCCGGTGCGGTTGATGGATGCGTCGCTGTGCCCGCTCAAAGGGATCGAGCCGAGGGACCTCGACTTTGTCGTGATTCGCGAAAATACCGAAGGCGTTTATGGCGACCTTGGGGGCGTGTTCAAGCAGGGAACGGCCGACGAAGTTGCGATTCAAGAAGACATCAACACGCGCAAGGGAGTGGAGCGAATTATTCGCTTCGCATTTGAATACTGCGCGACTGCTAAGAGGTTAGACGGAGCACCTCGCCGTCGCGTGCTGATGAGCGACAAGTCGAACGCGATGACGCACGCCGGAGGGTTGTGGCAGCGCGTATTCAAAGAGGTCGCGGCGGAGTATCCGAAGATCGAGACGCAGCATATGTATGTGGACGCGCTCTGCATGCAGATGGTGCGCGATCCGCGCGGGTTCGATGTGATCGTAACTAACAATATGTTCGGCGACATTATTACGGATCTTGCCGCCGGATTGCAGGGCGGATTGGGGATGGCGGCTAGCGGCAATCTGCGTCCGGGACATACGTCGATGTTCGAGCCCGTGCACGGGTCGGCTCCGACGATTGCGGGGAATGTCGCCAATCCCTTTGGCGCGATGCTGACGGCAGCGATGATGCTGGCGCATCTTGGGATGGTCGGCGAGGCGCGGAAGATCGAGGCGGCGGTGCTCGAAGCGGTGCTGCGGAAAAAGACAACGGTCGATATCGGTGGGCTGCTGGGAACGCGCGAAGCGGGCGAGTGGGTGGCGAAGATGGTTGGCGGTTCCTAAGAAGGTGGGTAGGGCGCCACGCTGGCCATCTTGAAAGTTCTGTCATCCGCGGAGTCGAAGGATCTCTACTCGAGCGAAAATGTCAATCGGGGTAGGGGTCCTTCGACTTCGCGACAGCTTCACTTGGTGAAGCTGTCGCTACGCCTAGGACGACAACGGTCAAAACGGTCACACCTCTGAGGATGACATTGAAGATGAAGTTGGGGAAGTCTGCGGCTGCTCTTTTGCTGCCAATCGTGGTGACGATTGGGCTTTGCTCCCAAGCGGTTCCGGCTCAAACCCGAGCACGGGCAGAGAGAGGTCAGGCACTAGGGTTGCCCGACCAGGCGCAGGGCCCGGCGGGCGAGGGCGCCCGACCCACACAAACACATGAAGACACCACCGTCTCGTCCAAAGAGGCGAAAGAACTCTTTCGTTCGGTGGACGAGATTCTGAAGTTCGCCAGCGATGATACTGGTCTTCCGATCAAGCATCAGGTTAAGCGCAAGCTGACCAAGCGCGACGAAGTGCAGGCGTACATCGAAAAGAATATGAAGGAGGACAAGGACGCGAAACGGTTGGAGAGGTCGGCAGACGTGCTCAAGAAATTCGGATTGCTGCCGCGGAACTTCGATCTGCCGAAATTTCTGGTGGCGATGTTGCGCGAGCAGGTGGCGGGATACTACGACGTCAAAACAAAAGCCGTACATCTGCTGAACTGGGTTGATGTGGACCAGCAGAAGCCGGTGTTGGCGCACGAATTGACACATGCGCTGCAGGACCAGTCGTTTGGCATTGAAAAATGGATGAAGGGGTCGAGGAGCGATACCGACAATAAAAGGAATGATCCGAGTCCTGCGGACATAGTGACGGATGAGGAGAGTTCGGCGCGGCAGGCGATCGTCGAGGGGCAGGCGATGGTTGTGCTGCTCGACTACACGTTGGCGCCGAGCGGCAAGTCGCTGCTGGATTCACCGCAGGTTGTCGAAGCGCTCAAGCAGGGGATGTTGACGGGGTCGGAAGATTTTCCGGAGTTTCGCGACGCGCCGATCTTGTTGAAAGAGGAACTGACTTTTCCCTATCGCTATGGGATCGACTTCACGAGCGCGCTGCTGAAGGCAGGCGGAAAGGAGCTGGCGTATGCGGCAGCGTTCAGGGATCCGCCGAAGACAACGCGGGAAATTATGGAGCCGCAGACTTACCTGGCGCACGAAAAGCTTGCGCCGATGAGAATGATCGACATGGAGAAAGATTTCAAAGGCTACAACGCGTTTGATATCGGCGCGATGGGCGAGTTCGACGTGGACATTTTGGTGGAACAATATGCGGGCCGGGAAATGGCAGGGGCCATTTATCCGGAGTGGCGCGGCGGGTATTACTTCGCGGGGAAGCCCAAGGGAGACAAAGCGGGGGCGATAGGGTTGGCATATGTTTCGCGCTGGTCGAGTCCGGAGAAGGCGGCGGAATTCGCGGCGATCTATGCGAAATCGCTGGCGGAGCGGTATCAGCGGCACGAAGGCTTGGGGGCGGATGGCAAGGTTGCGGAGGACGCGCCGCCGGCCGATTCCTGGCGGACGTTGCGCGGGCGGCACTCGTGGAGGACAGAAGAGGGAGCGGTGGTGATCGAGGTTCGCGGCGCCGAGATCTTGATCAGCGAAAGTTTGGATGACGCGACGACGCAGCGGGTCGCGGCGGATTTTTGGCCGGGAGAAAAACCGTAGCGGTTTATAGCGGAGTTTTATTTGCTCCAAGGAATTTGATTCGGCATCGACTAAGAACTTGAACCGCACGGTACACGGGCCGCTCAGGGGACCTCCATGTCTGAGCGGGGCCCGAGTGCGGACCCTCTCGAGCAGACGACGATTTTCCGTCTTGTATAATCGTTTGTTCCGCTATTCGGTTGGCTTTCTCCGTTCGTAGTCATTCCATTCCCATCAGGAGCGCATTTGCAGCAGGCAGAGATTGGCATTATCGGCGGCAGTGGTTTGTATCACATGCCGGGTTTCACCGACGCGCACGAGGCGCAATTACAGACTCCGTTTGGAGAGCCCTCGGACGCTTACATTCTGGGGACGCTCGATGGCCGGAAGGTCGCATTTTTGGCGCGCCACGCTCGCGGTCACAAACTTCTACCGAGTGAACTCAATTTCCGCGCCAATATTCACGGCTTTAAGCAGCTGGGCGTCGAGCGCATTGTTTCGGTCTCGGCTGTGGGATCGTTGAAGGAAGAGCATAAGCCGCTCGATTTCGTGATTCCCAATCAGTTCTATGATCGCACCCGGCACCGCATCGACACGTTTTTTGGCGAGGGGGTGGTGGCGCATGTCGGATTTGGCGATCCGGTGTGCGGCGAAATGTCGACCGTGGTGCGGAGAGCGTGTAACGCGTCGGGCGTGCCGGCGAAACTCGGCGGGACTTATATCTGCATGGAGGGTCCGCAGTTTTCGACTAAGGCCGAGTCAAACGTGTATCGCAGTTGGGGAGCCGATGTGATCGGCATGACCAACTTGCAGGAGGCGAAGCTGGCGCGCGAAGCGGAGATTTGCTACGTAACAATCGCGATGGTGACGGATTACGATTGCTGGCATCCGCATCACGATTCGGTGACGGTAGAGCAGATCGTGGCGGTGCTGGCAAAGAACACTGAGAACGCCGCAAAGGTCGTGAAAGCCACGGTCGGAGCGATGCCGAAGGCGCGGTCTTGTAAGTGCGGGTCGGCGCTGGCGCATGCGATTCTGACGGATCCAACAAAGATTCCGGCAGCGACGAAACAGAAGCTGCAACTGATATTGGGGAAGTATTTGAAGTAGTCGTTGGTAATCAGTCGTTGGTCGCTGGTCATTAGTCGCTCGCGGTTCCAATTGGGTGCGCGGGTTTGCAATAGAGCGTCAACGACTAACGACCATCGACTAGCGACTTGATTCTCGCGACCAACGACTTATCTACGGAGACGCATGAGCATTCTTGTGGTCGGTTCGGTAGCATTTGACACGATCGCTACGCCTTCAGGGACGGTAAAGGACATTCTCGGAGGCGCGGCGACTTACTTTTCTTTGGCAGCCAGTTACTTCACCGAAGTGCGAATGGTGGCGGTCGTGGGCGATGATTTTACGGCTGAAAATGAAGCCGTGTTGAAGAAACGCGGTGTGGATACCCGCGGCATTGAGCGCACGGCGGGGAAGACCTTTCGCTGGGGCGGGCAGTATTTCGACAATTTGAATGAAGCCAAGACCGATTTCACCGAGTTGAATGTGTTTGAGAAGTTTCAGCCGCGGATCCCAAAGGAATATTCGGACACGAAGTTTCTTTTTCTTGCCAACATTCATCCCGCGCTGCAAACAGCGGTGAGTTCAGAGATGAGTGGAGTGCAACTGACTGGCGGCGATACCATGAATTTCTGGATTCAGGGCACACCGAAAGAATTGGCGGAGACTCTGAAGCGAGTGAATATTTTGCTGATCAATGACACCGAGACGAAGATGCTGGCCGGAGAGCGGAATCTGCCGCGGGCGGCGAAGAAAGTTCTCGCGATGGGGCCGAAGGCGCTGGTGGTGAAGCATGGTGAGTACGGTGCGACCATTTTTTTTCGCGAGGGAGCATTTGGCAACGGATCGCATCCTTTTCGCGCGCCGGCGTTACCGATTGAAGAGGTGAAAGATCCGACCGGAGCGGGCGATTCGTTTGCCGGCGGATTCATGGGCTATATCGCGTCACAAGGCGAGATCAATCGAGAAGTCCTGAAGCGCGCTTTATTTTATGGCGGTGTGATGGGGTCGTTTGCGGTGGAGCGGTTTGGAACCGAGCGTCTGCAAAACCTTAAGCGCGAGGAGATTGAGGAGCGCTTTCAGATTTTCCGCGAGCTGACGCATTTGCAGTAGCGGAGGCTCGGGGATGCTTGCGTAAGTCGCGGTCGAGTCGTCCAGCAGCTTGAACCGCTAAGGGCGCTAAGAAGGGTAGCTGGGTGCAAAGAGAATCAAGTGCGAATCTCGTATCCTTCCTTCAGCTTTTCTAATATGGCATATCTCGCCGCGAGCACGCAGTGAAAGCCCAAGCCGCCGCAGTGACCGACCGCAGTGCGTCTCACGTTGCGGGAATAGCTGTCCTCGTTTCTCTCTTTTCTTTTCTCTACTACTTTCAGCGCGGCGATCTTCTCCTCTACGGCGACGCGGTGGCGCACATCAATATTGCACGGCGGGTGTTCGATTCGCGCACTCCCGGCCCGCTGCAATTGGGCACCGTCTGGCTGCCATTCCCGCATCTGTTGCTGATTCCGTTTGTTTGGCCGAAGGCGATGTGGCAAGGCGGGGCGGGGGGATCGATTCCTTCGATGGTCGCCTACGTGCTCGGGGTGATGGGAATCTTTCGCCTGGTGCGCGGACTGCTTGAAGCCGATGTCCGCATGAAAGCGGCGGCGGTCGTGTCGGCGTGGGTCGCAGCCTTCGCTTTTGGGGCGAATCCGAATCTCATTTATATGCAGGCTACGGCGATGACGGAGCCGCTGTATCTCGCGCTGTTTGTCTGGACGGTTGTGTACTTCGCGGAATTTGTTCACTGCCTCTCCAAAAATGGAGCAGATGGACTCGCGAAAAGAGCGCGCTCCTCCTTAGCCCGATGCGGACTGTGCCTGGCTGGCGCGGAACTTACTCGCTATGACGGGTGGTTTCTGGCGGGCTTTCTCGGGATCACGCTTCTCGCCCTGACTCTAAGACGCTGGCAGAATCGGGACCTACGGGTGCTGGCGGTGAAGTGTTTGCTGGGCATCGGGGTGGCTCCGGTATTGTGGCTGGGATACAACGGGATCGTGTATGGCAACGCGCTAGAGTTTGCGAACGGACCGTATTCGGCGAAGGCAATCGAGCGGCGCGTGGCGGCACCCAATCCGGCTTCGCACAATGCTGGCGTCGCGGCGAGTTATTTTCTGAAGTCGGCGCAACTGAATATGGCGGTTGGCGACTGGGGCCGTTTCTGGCTCGGGGCAGCTGTTCTGGCATTTGGGATCGCGGCGTGGAAGTGGCGCGGGTTGGCGGCGCCGATGATGCTGTTGTGGGTTCCGCTACTTTTCTATGCGCTCTCGATTGCGTATGGTTCGGTGCCGATGCATGTTTCCACCTGGTGGCCGTTTGCGACGTTCAACCAACGCTACGGCCTGCAGCTGTTGCCAATGTTTGCGGTCGCGGCGGGAGTGCTGGCGGCATTTGTATTTGGCTTGGCTCAGGGCGAGAGTAGGTTTCACGGGAGAAAGTTGGTGGCCGTTGTGCTTGCGCTCATGGCTGCCGGTTACGCGTCAGTGTGGCGGGCGACGCCGGAGTGCCTCAAGGAAGCGCGGAGCAACTGGGAAATAAGGAGTCCTTTGAATTCCGCCGTGCAGCGCGCCGTCGAGGGACTGCCGCGAAATTCGGTGTTTCTCATGGACCTGCGCGAACATGTGGGGGTGATGGAGCAGGCTGGAATTCCCCTGCGTCAAGTGATTCACGGCGAAAATCATCGCGTGTGGAAGCGTCCATCCGATCCCGAGGGCCTATGGGAGCGGGCTTTGGCGGATCCGCCTCGCTATGTGGAATATGTAATCGCCTTTGGCGGCGATTCCGTCGACCAGTCCGCCAATTTGAAGAATCTCAGCCTGATCATGGAAATCCACGCGACCGGACAGCCCCGCGCGCGCATTTTCGCCACGTCCGAGTCGCTGCCAATGCCGCTTCGCCCAATGGACATCACCCCGAATCAATCGCGTTAACCCTTCGCGTAAAAGCCGCAAAAATAAGGAGGATCGCGGTGATAGAATCCGCTGAAAGTTGGTGCGCGGTATGAATCCATTCCATTCGATGATCGAAATGCTGCGGAATCACCTCGGTGTGGTGCTGACTTCGACGATCGCACGATTGTTGCTGGCAGCGATCCTCGGCGGCGCGATTGGTTTGGAACGGCAGTGGCGACACAAGCCGGCGGGGCTGCGCACGAATATGTTTATCTGTTTTGGCGCGGCGATGTTCACCGTGCTCTCACGGCAACTGGCGGGCGCGGAGTCGGACAGCGCGCGCATCGCGGCGCAGATCATCCCCGGCATCGGCTTCATCGGCGCGGGCTCGATTCTGCACGCGAAAACGTCCGTTACGGGCCTGACTACGGCGGCTACGCTTTTTGTAGTCGCGTCGATCGGAATGGCGGCGGGCGGCGGCCTCTACCTGATCGCGCTCTTCGGCACACTGATGATTCTCACTTCGCTGGTGGTGCTCGGGCGAATGGAGGTGGCGTTCTCACTGAAGGCATTTGTGACCACTTACGAAGTGACGGGACGCGATGTGGATGGGATGTTGCGGGAAGTGAATCGCGTGCTCGATTCCGAGCAGCTCACGATGCACAGCGTGCACATCGCGAATGCCGATCCGGATTTCCGCCTGGTTTTTTCGGTTGATGGCGAGCAGGGGCAACAGGGCGTGTTTTCTATCCGTTTGCACGAATCGTACGCCTTTGCCAGCGTGAGCACTCTCGGATCGATGGAACACGAATGAGTGCGCCAGCCGACAAACCTCAGTTAAAAACAATTCCTTTTACGAAAGTGTCGGCGTGCGGCAACGACTTTCTGATCGTGGAAGGTAAATGTGTTTCCGGCGCGCGGGATGACGATCTGTCTGCAATCAGCCGCCGCTTGTGCGATCGAAACAACGGAGTGGGCGCGGATGGCGTCGAATGGTTGTTTCCAGACGCGGAAGCCGATGTCAGCGCGCGGCTGATCAACGCCGACGGGTCCGAAGCGGAAATTTCGGGCAACGGCACGCGCTCAGTGGCGGCGGAAATCTGTTCGCGCGAAAATAAGCTGGAAGTCGTAGTGCGTACCGGTGCTGGACTGAAATTGTGCCAACTTGTGTCGCGGCAAGGCTCGACGTTCGAGTTCGAAGTGGATATGGGCGCGCCGGAAGTTGGCGGCGAGTTGTCGATCGAGACCATGTGGCTGCGTGCGGTTGGAACGAGAGTCTCGATGGGCAATCCGCATTTTGTCGTCTTCGTTGAAAAGTTTCAGGAAGGATGGCAGCGGCAGGCCGCGCTGATCGGCACGCAACCGCAATTTCCGCAGGGCACAAATGTTGAGTACGTGGTCGTACGCGGTACGAATGAGATCGAGATCCGATTGTTTGAACGCGGTGTGGGAGAAACGTTGTCTTCGGGCACGGGATCGTGCGCGTCGGCGGTGGCTTCGATTGCCAGTGGACGCGCCGCTTCGCCGCTGACGGTGATTGCGCCGGGCGGCTCGCAGACGGTGCGGTGGGAGAATCACGTTTACCTGCGAGGTCCGGCGACGATTGTCTGCCGGGGAGAGTTCTTCGTTTAAGATCGTCTGGATGTAAGACCGAGCCTCGAGTGCCGTCCGCTTCCAACAACCCGCGAATTAAGCCGCGCGCGCTCCGTCCGGGCGACAAAGTAGGGATCGTTGCGCCGGCGTCGAACGTCAAGCGCGAAGCTCTGCAGGCGGGGTGCGACGGTCTTCGGCGCGCCGGGTACGAGCCGTTTTACTTCGACTCGATTCTGGAGCGTGATCTCTTTTTCGCTGGCTCAGTCGAGCGGCGCGCGCGTGAGTTGGAAGAGATGTTTATCCGAGACGATATCCGCGCGATTGTTTGCGCGCGCGGAGGTTATGGATCGAACCACATTTTGCCCGCGCTAGACCTGAAGAAGATCGCTCAGCATCCGAAGATCTTTGTGGGATACAGCGATCTGACGTCGCTGCTGACCTGGTTTGCCGATGCGGGGAGTTTTGTGACTTTTCACGGTCCGATGGTGGCCAAAGATTTTGCAGTTGGCGACGGCGTGGACATGGCCTCGTGGCTAAGCGCGTTGTCGGAGACCGCGGAGTGGGAGATCGGCGGTGGATCAGGCGCGAAGCCGCTGGTGGCGGGGATCGCCGAAGGCACGCTCTATGCCGGATGTCTGTCGATCCTGGTCGCGTCGCTCGGCACTCCATACGAAATTCAAACGGCGGGGACGATTTTGTTCATGGAAGACATTGCGGCGAAGCCGTTCCAGATTGACCGTATGCTGATGCAATTAAAGCTGGCCGGGAAACTGAAGGACGTGCGTGGCATTGTCTTTGGCGAGATGCTCGACTGCCGGCAAAGCGCTTCGCAAGACTACACGCTGCAAGAGGTGGTGTTGCGAGTGGTCGGTGATCTCGGGATTCCAGTGGCGTTTGGGCTGCGTTCGGGGCATGTTTCGCGAGCGAATATTACGCTGCCGATCGGGGTTCGCGCTCGGTTGGACGTGCGGGACAGTGTGACGCTGAAGATTGTGGAAGCCGCCGTGGAAGAGCGGTGACCAGCAAGAGCGCGATTTGGCCCGACAACTCACAAGCACAATGACGAATTCCAAACACATTCACCTGATCGGTATCTGCGGCACGGCGATGGCCTCGCTGGCGGGCATGTTGCAAGAGCGCGGCCATCGCGTCACAGGCTCGGATGCGTCGTCGTATCCTCCGATGTCGACGTTTCTCGAATCGCTGGGTATCACCGTTGCGCAGCCGTTTGCCGAAGAGAACCTAAGTCCAAGGCCTGATTTGGTCGTTGTGGGCAACGCGCTTTCTCGCGGGAACGTGGAGCTCGAGCTTGTTCTAGACCAGCGGATTCCGTTTTGTTCGCTGCCGCAGATTCTGCATGACGAGTTTCTCGTTGGCAAAAATGTTCTCGTGGTTGCTGGAACGCATGGCAAGACGACCACGACCTCGATGCTGGCCTGGATCTTCGAGAGTGCGGGTCTTCAGCCATCGTTTCTGATCGGTGGCATCGCGGAGAACTTCGGGCGTAGTTTTGGGCTTGGCGAAGGCAAGCACTTTATTTTGGAGGGCGATGAATACGACACCGCGTTCTTCGATAAGGGGCCGAAGTTCCTGCACTACTTTCCGGACGCGGTGATTCTCACCTCGGTGGAATTCGACCACGCCGATATCTACAAGGATCTCGATGCGGTGGAGACGGCGTTCAAGCGACTGGTGAACCTGGTTCCGCGCAGAGGTCGAATTGTCGGGTTCGATTCGGGGGACGCGACGAATGCGAGTCTTGACCGCTGCATGGCCAAGGCTTTCTGTCCGGTGGAACGCTATGGCGCCGCCGATGGTGCGGAAAAACACCCAGAAAATCGCGCGGGCTGGAGAGTTACAAATCTGAAGTTGGGCGAGGAGCGGACTTCGTGGTCGGTGCTGCGCGATGGGAAACTTTGGGCAGACTTAGAATTTGCGCTGGGCGGAGAATACAACGTCTGGAATGCCACGGCTGCCGCAGCTTTGGCGGCGAACTATGAAATTCCCAAAGACGCGATTGCGAAAGCTCTGCAAACATTTCGCAGTGTGAAACGCCGGTTGGAAGTCAAAGCGCAGGTGAATGGGATCACGATCATCGACGATTTTGCGCACCATCCTACGGCCATCGAGCAGACGATCAAGGCGTTGCGAGCGCGCTATCCGCAATCGCGTCTGTGGGTCGTGCTCGAGCCGCGGTCGAACACGATGCGGCGCAACGTGCTGCAGGACGCGCTGGCCCAGAGCCTGGCGCTTGCGGACGAAGTCGTGGTTGCGGCGATCTTCAAGTCTGACGCGATTCCTGAGGCGGAGCGGCTTGATCTGAATCGCGTGGTGCACGTAATTCAGCGGTGCGGCAAACAGGCGCGCATCCTGGCCGACGCCGACGCCATCGTCGACGCCATCGCTCCCGAACTGCGCGAGCGCGACGTGATTGCCATTCTCTCCAATGGCGGCTTTGGCGGTATCTATGAGAAGCTTCCCCAACGCTTGCGATCGCTCGAAGTGAAAGCTTTTGGGGTAAAGAACTAAGTGTTTCGCACCCTCGCCATGTTGGTGTTCTGGGCCGCGTCGCTTCCGGTTGCCGCGGTACTGGGTTTTCCGTGGACCTACCTGACCAAAGACATCGATTTTTTGTACAACTCCTGCATGTGGGTGGCGTGGACTGGAGTGCGCATCGCAGGCGTGAAGGTTCAAACGCTGGGTCTGGAGAAAATTGATCCGGCGCGGACCTACATCTTCATGTCGAATCATATTTCGAATCTCGATCCTCCGATCACGCTGCCGCTGATTCCGCGCCGGACGTCGGTGATGGTCAAGAAGGAATTGTTCAAGGTCCCAATTCTCGGACGGATCATGTTGATCGGATCGCTGGTCCCGGTCGACCGCAGAAATCGCGATGCGGGAATCACCGCTGTGCGCGATGCGGTTAAGGCCATCGAACTTGGGTTGAACATGACGATTTACGTAGAAGGGAAGCGCTCGTTCGATGGCAAGCTGCTGCCTTTCAAGAAGGGGCCGTTCTATCTTGCCGAGGAATGTCATGTGCCGGTCGTGCCGATCACGATTTCAGGGACTGAGGCTGTCATGCCGAAAACACGGTTTGCGATTCGTCCGGGATTGGTGACGGTGCAGTTTCACGATCCGATCGAACCCGCGGAGTTTGGAGAACGCGAATGCCTGATGGCTAAGGTGCGAGCGGCGATTAACGGAGGTCTGCCGGAGGGGCTGAGGGAATGATATGGAGAATTCCATCCCATTGGTCTTGATTTGTGGAAGAGAAATCCCGCCCTTCGCTTCGCGATAGGGCGGGGCACCCGCTTGCTTTAACTCTTTCCCTTGTGCGGTGCGGGCTTGCGGTTGACGACCCTGGAACCATCGGCGGTTGGCTTTGACCAATCGCTGCTCGACAGGATCCGATCCACGGTTTGTTCTACTCTCGAAATGAAGCCTGCGTCTGGGTCCGAGACACCGGCGGATGTAGCCAGTGTCAGGCCTAGAGGATTCGGGTTCCTGATGGGCTCGACCCTTGGCACCAGGTGCGGCTGCTGACTCAGATAGCCGACCCAGACCAGAGTGACGAGGTTGTAGGCCGTACTCTTCAGCAGACTGATAGTGGCGGCGTGGGCGTTGCCATAGCCGTACCACATCACAAAACTTACAAGGATAAGCTCAACGCTGGCAAAGACTCCGAATCCGAGGGCGATTCCGAATACGGGTTGGCGCCAGTAATTTCTAAAAATTCGGCAAAGAAGCATTAGGAGCAAGAAGAGGCCGGTCTGCATCAGGCGTAGGCCGCGATCAAAGGCAAACACCGCCGCGACTACCCGGTCTCCACTGGTTTGGGCACTCGATAGGGCGCCGATGATGGCCAGCAGAATGAGCAGCCCGCACGACCAGCGGAAGATGGTAGTGCCCAGGATTTGAATTCCACCATACTCGCGAAAGAGATTGCGCAATATTTCATCCATGACCACGACGGCGAAAATTACACTGACTGCGTTTCCGGTCCAGTAGGCGTCGAAGTAGTAGCTCTCGTCGAAGTAGCGGTAGACGACGAACAGGCATGCCGATTTGAGGATCTGAAACAGGATGTAAGAGAAGAAGTGTGGAAACGCGCCGTAGTACTTACGCCGGATCATGAAGATCAAAAGGGTGATCTGCAACAGCGGACCGGCAAGCCAGCTCACATACATCGTCCAGTTCATGGCGTCACTTACGTGTAACGCTCGAAGCATACCTACCCCGCGACCGCTCTGCAATGTCTATTTTGCAGCAGCCCGCGTCGATCTCAGGGATTCAGCCTAGATTCTATTTTTTGAATTTATTTGTTCACCACCTGGCCGCAGTGCCGCTTGCGGCAGAGAGGCATCGGGTCGCTGCCGTCGGCAACGATCACCGACTGTTCGGCTCGAATGCCTGAATTGACAGGCTGTGAGTTGCTCTTTGAGGTTGGCATTGCGCTGTACAGCCCGGCCAGTGCCAGAATGGTGAGCAGGACTTCAAGTTTCTTGTTCATTGGGGGAGGTCTCCTTGCGCGGAGTATTGCGCGAGGCGAAGTATATGCCGAGACGGGGGTGCGTGGGCGAGAGAATTTGGAGATGGCGTAGTCGGTTGGGCAGGCCTTCCGTTTCCGTTTGTGTGAGCGATTCTCCTGCAGGACGACTAGAGTGGAATTCAATCGCGCTCGGATAGCTTTTTTACCGCTCTGGCAATCTCCGGCAGCTTCGCGTAGGCGGCGCAACATTTCAGCCACAATCTGTGGTCGATGGCGGGAGCGCCGCTGACCATTGCTCCCGGAGCGACGTCGTGGGGAATGCCACTTTGTGCGATGGCGATAGCGCCGTCGCCGATTTTGACGTGGCCTGAGACGCCGACTTGTCCGGCGAGAATGACGTTGTTGCCTACGTCGGTAGTGCCGGCCAAGCCAACCTGGGCGCAGAGCAGCGTGTCGTGGCCGATGGCGCAGCTATGGCCTACGTGGACCATGTTGTCGATCTTTGCGCCGCGACCGATGCGCGTTTCGCCGATGCTGGCACGGTCGATACAGGCATTGGCTTGAATCTCCACGTCGCTTTCTACCGTCACATTTCCCGATTGGACGATTTTGTGCCAGCGGTTCGCGTCGTCTTTGGCAAAGCCAAAGCCGTCGGAGCCAACAACGGCGCCGTTCTGCAGCAGCACGTTGTCTCCGAGGTGGCAGAATTCACGGACTACGGCGTGGGCGTGCGCGAAGAAATTGTGGCCAATGGTTGCTCCGCGATAGATGACTACGTGCGCTAGCAGGACGGCGTTGTCTCCGATCACTGCATCTTCGTCGATTGCCACGTAGGGGCCAACGTGCGGGTTCTTGCCTAGCTTCGCCTTCGGATGTACTGCCGCCGTGGGGTGGACTCCCGGAACATAGCGCGGCGGCTGATAGAAGAGCTCCAGAGCCTTTGCCCAGGCTAGATATGGATTCTTGCTGCGCAGCATTCCGGTGGGCAGGGTGGGGAAGTTCTCCGAGACAATTACTGCCGAGGCATTGGTGATCTTGGCGGCGGCGTTGTATTTCGGGTTGGAGACGAAGGTTAGCTGTCCAGGGCCGGCATGTTCGATGCCGGAGACGCCGGTGATTTCTGTGTCGGGATGGGCGTTGTCGAGGCTGGCGCTTAGGACGTTGGCGATGTCTCTTAGTCTCATGGCTGTGTCTCGTCGGAATTGTAGCGGAAGGCCGGAGGACGGGTTGCAGGCGTTAGGGAAGTTCTGATCAAGTTCCGGGGTCCTCTGTGCTTCCCCAGAGTACCCAGAGGAGCACATGGTACTTAGCTTACTGTTCAAACAGTGTGACTTGTCTGGTATCCGGTGCCCCGCCTTTGCGTCGACGGTTCGCTGCGCCGACTACCGCCAAGACAGTGAGCGAAGCCAACGCGTCGCGCGGCACAAACACTCGCTGCGTATTCGAACGCAGGTCAGGAGGGTTCATCAGAAATCCTTCGGCTGGATTTTGCGTCAGGTCGTTCGGCAGAATGCCTTCGATCACGTCGCTGTCTTTGAACTTCAGACGCACCCACAGGCCTTCGGTTCTGGGGCGGGTGGTGAAGGTTTTGCGGAGCAACAGGTCGGTGTCGGAAAATTCACGGACAAAATAAACGGCCTTGATGTCGCGCAGATCGATGGCGACCACATTGCCGGAAGTGTTGAGTAGTTCGAGTTTACCTTCCACTACAAAGTTCGCTGGAGAGACGAAGCCGCTGATCGAGTCGCGGTCGTGTTTTCGCACGATTACTTTTTTGTGGGTCGAGGGCATGGGGCCAGAGACGCTTTCAAACCCCGCACCGATAGCGCAGTGTGCAGCGGTGGCTCGAAAGCTCCAGATGCGATTCTCGCACTTTAATGGGCAGTATCCCGATGAATTCGCACAGTTTGTGCCTTCACAGTAGCCAAACGGTAAACCTTGTGTTATTTTCTGTAGCTTGCTGGAATTTGTAATTTGCGGTATAAGTCTAATGTCTAGAGTGAGTTAGATTCCGCAGGCCAGAGCCTCGCCGAGATGCGAGCGGTCTCCCTGTGGAAATGTTGTGAATAACGCCCGAAGTCCGCCAATGTGAAGCGGCTACGGTCGGGCGACTAGGAAGGCATGGCCGATTACATATATACGTTAGAAACCCGGCTCTCGCCGGATCAGCAGAAGGCAGTCACCCTCGTTTCCGGCGCCGCCAAAGCGGCTGGAATGAACCTCTATCTCACCGGTGGCGCCATTCGTGACATTATTTCCGGCTTCCCGATTCGCGATCTGGATTTCACGGTTCAGGGAAACGCGCTCAAGCTGCAAAAAGACCTGGAACGCGCCGGAGCGGTGATTGGCGACGCAGACAACGACACGCGCTCGCTGCTGCTGACTTTGCCGGGCGCAGTGCGAGCCGAAATTTCCATGGCCCGCTCCGAGCACTATGACAAGCCGGGCAAGGCTCCGCAGATGGCTCCGGCGACGATTATCGAAGATCTGCGGCGGCGCGATTTCACCGTCAACGCGATGGCCTTGTCCTTGAACGAAGGATCGCGCGGGCTGTTGATGGATCCCTTCAACGGCGCGGCCGACATTGAAGCCAAAGTGATTCGCGTTTTGCATAACTACGCGTTTCTTGAAGATCCGTCGCGGATGATTCGCGCCACGCGCTTTACGACTCGTTTTCACTGGCCGCTCGAAGAGCGGACGCTGGCGCGTTACGAGTCGGGCAAAGAAAATAATTACATCGAGCACATCCGCAGCGTGAGCATTGGGCACGAGATTGAACAGTTGGCGTATGAAGACGACGCTCTCGGTGTTTTGAAGGCATATGAAAAAGAGGGATGGCTCAAGGTATTGAATTCGCGCTGGAGTTCGGCTAAGGCTGACACGTCCGGATTGGGCGCGCTGATGAAGACGCGGCAGCAGATGAACGAGCTCGGTTATACGCCGGAAGTTGCGCCCGCCGTGCTCCACTTCCTCACTGAGCGGCTCGGCGACAAGGATATTTCGGATTTGCGGAAGGCGATTCCGCGCAAGGATCTGGTCGAGGCCTGGAAGGATCTCGATGCAAATGCGCACTCACTCGCCAAGCGATTGTCGGGCAAGGAAGCGGCCACGCCTTCGCGGACATGGCAATTGTTGTCGTCGGCTCGTCCGGAGATGATTCTGTTTCTGGCGATCACGGCGCGCCAGCAAGCGGTGCAGCAGAAGATCAAGAATTTCTTTACGAAGTGGCGGCAGGTGCAGCAGAAGGTTCCATTGCTGGAGATGACCGAACTCCGTATCACGGCGCAAATGCCGGCATATCCCAAGATTGCGCACGATGTGTTCCTGTTGTTGCTGGATGGCAAGCTGCGTTCGCGGACGGAGATCTTGAAATTTTTGAAGCCGCTGGCGCCTCCACCACCTCCACCGCCGCCACCCCCGCCGGCGAAGCGGGGAAGAGGGGCTAAGGCTGCGGCTGCCGTGGCAGCGCCAGTTGTGGTTCCGGTTGGCAAGCCGGGCAAGGGGAAGGGGAAAGTTGCAGCGGCTCCAGTTGCTGCAGTCGCTGAGAAGATTGTGGTGGCGAAGGCCGTCGGGGGCAAGAGTGCTCCGGCAGCGAAGCCGGCAGTGCCGGTGAAGGCGGCGGCGTCGGCAAAACCGGTTGTCGCGGCTTCCAAGGCGAGCCCGTCGGCGAAAGCTCCTGTGATCAAGAAGGCGAGCAAACCGGCGAAGTCTGCAAAGACGTCGGCGAAGGCAAAAACGAAAACGCCCGCGAAGAAGCCTGCGAAGAAGAAGGGTAAGTAAGGCCTTTCTAGTGCAAGATAGTGTCCTCGCGTGGTGATGGGGTTCCGCCCCGTCCAGCGGGGCGGAACCCCGCTTCCACACGATCATTGTGAATCGATGCCTAGCGTGCTCGTCGCTTCAGCGAAAATGCATCTCGACACGGGAGAGAAGAACAGTCCCACGCACGATTCTGCCAGTGCTGTTTTTGCACCGCTTTCAGGCATTGCGTGATTTTCTCCAGCCAGTAGAATGAATCGATCGGCTTACAGCTCGCAACGCGCAGCTCTCGGCCCACAGCTCAAAAATGACCCGAACTGAATTCGTCCACCTGCATCTGCACAGCGATTACTCTTTGCTCGACGGCGCTTGCGACGTTGAAAAACTGGTCGAACGCGTGCACGAACTCGGCATGCCCGCCGTGGCGATGACGGACCACGGAAATATTTTTGGCGCGGTGCACTTCGTGAACGCCGCGCACAAGGTGGGAGTCAAACCGATCGTCGGATGTGAGCTTTACATTTGCAAAAAAGACGACCACGTCATTACCCGCACTCCTCCTGACGGCGATACCTATAACCATCTGCTCGTACTCGCTGAAAATGAAGAAGGCTACCGCAACCTGGTGAAGATAACGTCGGAGGCTTCTCTGCGCGGCTTTTACTACAAGCCGCGTGTGAGTAAGCAATTTCTGGCGGAGCATTCGCGAGGGTTAATTGGGCTTTCCGGATGCCTGAAGGGCGAGGTGGCCGAGCGTCTGACGGAAGGGAACTACGACGCGGCGCGCGCGGCGGCCGGATTCTACCGCGATCTTTTTGGCAAAGATAATTTCTTCCTTGAGATCCAGGATCAGGGACTCGAGATGGAGCACCGCATCCACGGCGGGCTGTTTCAGTTGGAAAAAGAGATCGGCCTGCCCATGGTCGCAACCAACGACAGCCACTATCTCTGCGAAGACGACGCGCACGCGCAGGATGTGATGCTGTGCATTCAGACCGGCAAGTCGATCCAAGAGACGAACCGGATGAAGTTTGAGGGCACCCAGTTCTTCGTCAAGAACGGCGATGAAATGTTGCGCGTGTTTAAGGATGCGCCGCAAGTGCTGTCGCGGACGATGGCGATTGCCGAGCGCTGCAATCTTCGGTTGGAGAAAGTCCCCAGTCCGTTTCCACATTTCGATGTTCCAGACGGATTCACGCTCGATAGTTATTTTGAGCACACTACGCGGCAGGGATTTGCGCGCCGCATGGAGAATCTGCGCAAGCCTTCCGCCAGCGGCAAACTGAAACATTCGGTGGCGGAGTACGAGCAACGGCTGGCGCGCGAGATCGGCATCATCCAGCAGATGAAGTTCTCGGGCTATTTTCTGATTGTGTGGGATTTTATTCGCTACGCGCGTGAACGCGGCATTCCCGTGGGGCCTGGCCGTGGATCGGCGGCGGGCGCGGTGGTTGCGTATTCACTGGGGATTACCGACATCGATCCGCTGCAACATGAGCTTCTTTTCGAAAGATTCCTGAATCCCGAACGTATTTCCATGCCGGATATCGATATTGACTTCTGCATGAACCGGCGCGGGGAAGTGATCGAATACGTCACACACAAATATGGGCGCGACAATGTCGCACAGATTATTACGTTCGGCACGATGGCTGCGAAAGCGGCGATCAAGGACGTTGGCCGGGCAATGGACATGCCCTACAGCGATGTGGATCGTATCGCGAAAATGGTGCCAACGACGCTGAATATCAAACTGGACGATGCCTTGACGGAATCGGCAGCGCTGCAAGAGGCGTATCAGAAAGATCCACAGGTCCGGCAGTTGATGGACACGGCGCGCAAGCTGGAAGGGCTGGTGCGGAATTCCGGTGTGCATGCGGCGGGAGTCGTGATTTCTCCGCGGCCTTTGACTGATCTGGTTCCGCTACACAAAACCAAAAACAACGAAATCGTTACGGCGTTTGACATGGTGGCCATCGAAAAGATGGGCCTGTTGAAAATGGATTTTCTGGGGCTGACGACGCTGACCATTCTCGACGACACCTTGAAGCTGATCGCGCAGAAGGGGACGACGGTCAACCTTGACGACATTGAACTCGAAGATGTCGAGACGTATCAGAAAGTTTTCCATCGGGGATTAACGTCAGGCGTGTTTCAGTTTGAATCGTCGGGCATGAGAGACGTTTTGCGGCGATATCAACCGAACACGATTGAGGATCTCACGGCTTTGAATGCGCTCTACCGGCCTGGTCCAATTCAGGGCGGCATGATTGACGACTTTATCGAGCGCAAGCATGGGCGGCGAAAGATCGAATACGAACTGCCGGAACTGAAGGAGATTTTGCTGGAGACGCTGGGCGTTTTTGTTTACCAGGAACAGGTCATGCAGGCGGCGAATAAGCTCGCGGGCTACTCTCTGGGCGAAGCGGATTTGCTGCGGCGCGCCATGGGCAAGAAAAATGCCGAAGAGATGGCCAAGCAGCGCGAGCGTTTTGTGCAGGGAGCGACGCACAACGGATTCCCTCCAAGGAAGATTGAAAAGATTTTCGATTTGATGGCGCAGTTCGCCGGATACGGCTTTAACAAATCGCACTCGGCGGCTTACGCGCTGCTGGCGTTTCACACGGCGTATTTGAAAACGCATCATCCGCTCGACTTCATGGCTGCGCTGCTGACCTCAGTGACGGGCAGCACCGATGACGTGGTGAAGTACATCAACGAATGCCGCGAGATGGGGATTGCGGTTGAGCCTCCGGATATTAACGTGAGCGACGCGAACTTTACGCCGCATGGGCAGGCGATTCGGTTTGGGCTGGCGGCGGTGAAAAACGTCGGCGGAAATGCCATCGAGTCGATCGTTGCGGGGCGGAAAAAACTCGGGCGACATTTCAAGTCGTTTTATGAATTCTGCGAGATTGTCGATCTGCGGCTGTTGAATAAGCGCGTATTGGAATCGCTGATTAAGAGCGGTGCGATGGATTGTTTCGGGCGTCGTTCCCAGCTCATGCAGGCGCTCGACACGGCGATCGAGCAGGCCCAGAAAGCGCAGCGCGATGCAGAGTCGGGTCAGCATGGGCTGTTTGGTGTGTTTGCCGACGAAACGGCGCAAGAAGCGAGCGATGCTCTGCCCAATACTCCCGATTGGGATGAACATACTCGGCTTACGGCGGAGAAAGAAATTCTCGGATTCTTTATTACCGGGCATCCAATGGAAAAGTACAAAGACAAGTTGGCCGACTTGAACGCGCTCTCGACGGAAGAGATTGGTGCGCTGAAGAAATCTACGGCTAAAGACGAGACAATTTTGACGGCGGGCTTAATTTCTGGCTTGCGTGTTTCAAAATCTCGAAAGGGCGATCTCTGGGCGCAGGCGGCGCTCGAAGACATGTTCGGGAAAGTGGAACTGCTGGTGTTTCCTGACGCCTACAGAAAACTTGCGGAGAAGGTGAAGCTGGAAGTGCCGGTGCTGATCCGCGGCGGCGTGCGGATTGAGGAAGGCGCGAATCCAAAGATCACGGCCAACGATATTACTCCGCTCGACGAAGCGCGCGTGCCGTTGCCGAAAACGCTTCGCATACGGATTCCACTGGAGAGCGCGACCGACACGATGGTTGATGCGCTGCACGCGCTTTGCAGCGAGCGCAAGGGCGAAGCAAAAGTGCTCTTTGACGTGGAGCGCGAAGGCGATTTCATGGTGGTGATGGAAGCCGAAGGCTATAATGTGATGCCGGACCGCACTTTTAGAGGTCGTGTGGAGGAGCTGTGCGGGCGCGGGAGCGTACGCGTCATTAGTTGATCCGCGAAGGAACCAAATGAAATCGAACCGAACCGGCCAATGAGTCGAGACAAAATAAAGCGGGCAGAGAAGGTAGTTCCAATCGGAAATGGCGAGGAAAACACCGGTGTCACCGGGACCAACTTCCTGCTTCCAATTGTGGAAGCGCCTCGTACGCGAAAGAATGAAAACGTCATCAAGATGGATTCTAAGATGGATGCTGGAAGAAAAGCGCAGCAGGAACTGGGCAAGATCGAAGAGCAGATCACGCGGCTGCAGGCAGTCGAAGGGCAGAACGCGGAGGCGCTTCGTCAGATCGAACAGTTGAATCAGAGGGTAAACGACCTCCGTCGCGAAATTTCTTCGCACTTGAATGCCTGGGAGCGCACCGAACTGGCGCGGCATCCGCAGCGCCCTTACACGCTGGATTACGTCGAACGGATTTTTACCGATTGGAGCGAAATCCACGGCGATCGCGGCTTTCGCGACGACCCTGCAATCGTCTGCGGCATGGCGCGCTTTCATGGGGAGGAAGTCGTGGTCATCGGCCAACAGAAAGCGCGTGACGCGAAACAGCGCGTCTATCGCAACTTTGGCATGCCTCATCCGGAGGGATATCGGAAAGCGCTGCGGGTGATGAAAATCGCCGAGAAGTTTAAGCGCCCGGTGATTACGTTTGTGGATACTGACGGCGCCTATCCCGGCTTGCACGCCGAAGAACGCGGGCAGGGAGAAGCGATTGCCAGGAATTTACTTGAGATGGCGCGGCTCGAAGTGCCGATCATTGCGACCGTGATTGGAGTTGGCGGCAGTGGAGGAGCGCTGGCGATTGCGGTGGCCGATCGCGTGTTGATGATGGAGAATTCGGTGTACTCGGTGATTTCACCAGAAGGATGCGCGTCGATCATGTGGCGCGACGCTAGCAAGAAAGATCTGGCCGCTGAGGCAATGAAGATCACCGCGAAAGACTTGAACGAACTCGGCTGTATCGATGGCATCGTTACGGAACCCGCAGGAGGCGCGCACACCGACCATGCGCAGGCCGCGGAGTTGCTGGATGCGGCGCTGCAACAACATTTGGCGGCGATCAGGAAAATGCCGATCGGTGAGTTACTTGAAGCCCGCTACCAGAAATTCCGCAATATGGCGCAGGTGTTTCAGTTGGAAGCGTAGATTTTGTTAAGCCGCGAGAAGTTAGTTTTGAGGCATGCTTTGGCATATACCGTTTGGCCGTAAACGTGCCATTGGATATCTCGAAAAACCTCCAACTTTCACTAAAACAACTCCAAGTGCCGGCTCCATTCGGGCTGCCATTGCTCTTGAAATGTTGGTTGTGATATCATGATATCGCAATCATATGGAAGGAGTTTTTATGGCCCAACTCGTGGTCCGCAATATCGAGAATTCGGTCAAGGCTCGCTTGCAGAGCCGTGCCCGTCGCAACGGTCACAGCATGGAAGAAGAGATACGCGATATCCTTCGCGACGCTGCGGTTGAAGACCCTTCTTCGGCTAGCGGACTAGGGAAAGAAATCGCCAGTTTGTTCGTCAAAATCGGTCTAGAGCGCGACATCCCTGAACTTAAAGGACACCAGATTAAACCCTTCGATTTCGAGTCATGATCATTCTGGACACGAACGTCCTGTCGGCGCTGATGAGGCGCGCGCCTGAAAAGGCCGTTGTCGGTTGGCTTGACCGGCAACCTCGCACCTCGATTTGGACGACTTCAGTGACGATCCTTGAAGTTCGTTTTGGATTGCAGATTCTGGCCGCCGGAAAGCGGCGCACTATG
>JAYUJG010000225.1:0-12458 GCA_043765355.1 Acidobacteriaceae bacterium
CGCGGACGGGAGTGTCCGCGCCGCACCATCTTGTGCCGAAGCCAACGCCGGTGAATCTGCGGCGATTTGCGGAGACTCCGGTGGCGCGACGGGCGATCAATGTTATTAAGGATCGGATTGTCGGGATGCGGTGGCGCATTCAGCCACGGCGCGGGCGCGTGCTCGAGCAGATTCCGAATGGTGCGCAGCGAATCCAGGTACTTACTGAAAATTTCGAGGCGCCGAATCCCGACGATTCATTTCGGTCGCTGATTGAGCAAGTACTGGAAGATGTGATTGTCGGCGGCTTTGGCGCGATCGAACTCGATCTGGTCGAGGGCTGGAGGCCGGATTCTGCGGCCCCGCTTCCTCTAACGATGTGGCCGGTTGATGGCGCGACGATTCGGATTATGACGGATTGGGATGGGCGTCCCGACTCGCCGCGATATGCGCAGGTGACAGGGCAGTATGGCGCGGGCGGACAGATCGTTCTCAACGACGACGAGCTGAGTTACATCCGCTTGAATCCGAGAACGCACACGCCGTTCGGGTTGGGGCGAGTCGAGGTGGCGTTTGAAACGATCAATACATTCTTGAGCGCGCACCGGTATGCGGGGCGGCTGGCTTCGAATTCAGTGGTGCAGTACGCCCTCTGGCTGCAGGGGTTGACGCCGGCACATCATGAACGGCTGATCCGGTGGTGGCAGGACGAGATCGAGGGCACGGGGCGCGTGCCAATCATTTCCGCGGAGTCGAAGCCTGAGGTGCTGCGTTTTGGGACGGGCAACGACGCTGACCTGCGATTGGCCTGGCAAGAATTTCTGCTGCGGATCATTGCGGACGCATTCGATCTGCCGGCGCAGTTTCTGGGCGTGGAGCGGGACGTGAACCGGTCGACGGCAGCGGAAATGAGTGAGATGGCGTTCCGGTCGGCGATTGTGCCGACCGCCCGGCTCATCGCGGAGTATCTAACGCGCGACGCGATTGGGAAGAAACTGGGATGGACCGACCTGGAGTTTGTATTCACCGACGTCGATGCTCAGGATGAAATGCAGCAGGCGCAGATTGACGAGATCCTGCTGCGCAATGGGGTGGTTACGGTGAACGAAGTGAGGCGGGCGCGAGGGATGGCGGAAATTCTCTGATCGGAGATTCCGCCAGCGGCACGAACGATGGCGAAGGAGACGGGGCAAGCCCCGTCTCTACAGGGACAGTTATCAGGAGATCAACGATGGGAGTGTCACTGGAGTCGATGGCGATCGAGATGCCGGCGGTGCACGGGCATCCGAACCGGGCGGGGTTCCGCGGAGTATTGACAACCGTCGATGTTGCGTCGGACAAGGCTCCGTCGGGCGCGCGCGGACATCGTGTACTGCTGACTCGGCGGGCCGCCGAAGCGGCGATTCCGTCGCTGATGGGGATGGGATTGGACTACTCGCCCGCGCTTGACCGTCACGATGCGCGACGCAAGATTGGAGTGATCACGCGTGCTGACATCGTTGGCCGCGTGATTGAAGTCGGCGGGTTTCTTTACGCGCGAGATTTCCCGGAGATCGTCGCGGAGATTGGCAAGCCGGCGCGGACGGAGGGATCGCTGTCGGCGGGACGGGAGAGCTTCACGTACAGCAATGGCCGCACAACGCCACAAGGGCTCGGGATGTCGTATGAGATTGCCGACGCTCTGGTCGAAGACATCACGGCGTCGGTGTGGGTGTTGAAGCGCGTGACGTTTACGGGCGCTGCGGTGTTGCGTCGCGACAAAGCGGCGTATTGCTCGACTTGGATCGAGTTGGGGAAGTGACGGCAACAAACCTTTAACCACGGGGTACACAGGGGAACGCGGAGGGCGTGTGGACTTTCCATGCGTTCCTCAAAACGCGTTTCTCAAAAACCAGGGAGGGAATCGGAATGAATGAAGAGATGGTGCAGCAAATGTTGGCGGCGGCGGAGCGACTGGCGTCCGCCAGCGAAACGCTCGATCGCGTGCTCGGGAAACTGGATGCTCAGCAGGAAATGCTGAATGCGAAAGTGGATCGAATCGTTGCGGCGGTCGAGGAGAGCGTTACACAAACGGCGGAGCGACGACAGAGTGACGCCGCTGAAACCAGCGTGCAGCAGCGCGTGGCGCAACTGGAGAAGTCGAATACGGATCTGAAAGCGCAGGCGTCGCGCCTAGCGCGCAAGACTCTGTCACCGGTTGTTTCGGCGCTGATCGGAAAGGACGAGATTGAAGGGGAGCGGCTCGATCCGGCGGTGCTGAATAAGACGCTGTCGGCGCTGAGCGTGGAGCAGCGGATCGCGGTGAAGGCGGAATTGGCGCGAGCGGGGATGATCGAGTAAGTCAGTTGGGTGTGTGGTGGAGGGGTTCTGCACCGCAAACGGGGCGGAGCCCCGTCACCACACACGAGCGGGCAGTGGATGGGGCGCGATGTATTCGCGCCCTTTTGTTTTGGGTGAACGAACCCAGCAGTGACAACTCAATTGAGGAGAACACATGAAAGCGAATTTTCTGGATTTGCATGCGGCAGCGGACTTTCTGGGGCCGGGCGCAATTGAAATCAATCGGTATCAGACCGAGATCACGGACATCGTCCGGCGTCGCGGAGTGTTTGGGCAACGGATGAAGCAGGTGCCGGCCACGGGGCATCCATCGCGGTTTTTCGAAGAAACGGCGATTCCGTCTCCCACGGCGAGCCAGGCGTTCGTCGATCCCCGGACGATTGTGCCGACACTGCAATCGCCGACGCGTGTGGAGCGTACGGTCCCGCTCAAGGCGCTGGTTTCGCAGATCAACTACAACCTGTTTGACATCGAGGTCGGAGCACAGCAGAGCCAGTTCGCGTATTTGCAAGCGAAAGACCTAGCCGACGCGGTCGACGGGATCTTGCGCACGCACGACGTGGCGCTGTGGAACGGCAACGACACTTCGCTGACCACTCCAACGACGCCGCAATATTTCGGCGCCATTGGCCAGATCGAAGCGGGAGGCAATACCACCACCATCGCAACCACGGCCAGCATCGTGGACGGACTGAAGAGCACCATCGCGCAGATGGTCTCGAGTTCGTCGTTCGACGTGCGGCCGACGGCGATCTATGCGAATCCGGTGCTGCTCGACCTGATCGATCGCGAAATGAAAGCGGAGTTCAATGTTGTCCTCTCCACAACGCAAATCACGGGCGGCCTCACGGTGAAGTCTTTGAGCACACAAGCCGGCGAGTTGCCCCTGATTCCGGAATGGGCTCTGCCTTACACGGGCACGCCGGGAAGCGGTACTGCGGTGCTTCCCGCCTACATTGTCAGCGAAGACATGATCGAGTACCACTGGCTGACGGATCCGAATCCACGCGTATTCAAACTGGGACTGCCGAACTCATTGCTGACGGAAAGCGTGGTCGTGAAGTTCGGCGGCGTGGTGGTGAAGGGCGCGTCCTATGCGCACTACGAAGTGAAAGTGAACCGGTAGTCAGGACCTCGGATGGTCCCACTCATCGCAAGAACAAGAACGCGATGAGTGGGGCACCCGGCTTCCTGTTCTTAAAGACTGGAAACCCATCATGAATTACTTGCAGCCATCGGAATACGAGTTGTATGGGCTGGAAACAACGACTTCGGTTGCGTGGGTGACGGCGGCATCGGCGGTCATGGATGCGCATTGCCGAAGGGCCACGCTCGCGATCAATCAATACACGGAACGGTTGCGGACCGACAACGTACAAAGGCCGGTGCGGCTTGCCTATCTGCCATTGGCTCCGTTGGCGCCTGCGACATCGCCGATCGTTTCAGCGCGAGGCCGGTATGCTACGGCGCGCCGCGGCGAAATCATTTACGAAGAAATGGTTTGGGATGCGGCCCTCGCCTTCGGAATTCCTGGGACTTGGGTAAACCTAAACGTGCCCGACCTCGACGTATTTTTCGAGACCGGCGAAGTAACGCTCCCAGTGAACGTGCTGGGCTGGACCTTCACCGAACTGGAAATTGTGTATACGGCGGGGCTCAATCCGTTTCCCGACGTAGTCAAGGTCGCGTGCGCGCAGGTGGTAAAAAACGCGCAGGCGACGCCGGCGCTGAATGTGAAACGGAATGTGATGCCGGACCGGATGCAGCTGATGTACTTCTCCGATTCTTTGATGGATGAAACGGTGCGGTCGTTGCTGGCGCCCTATGTGGCGCAGAAAGTTGGATGAGCATGACTGGAATTTCTGGAGCGGCGGCGGCGCGAGCGGCAGATGCGATGTTGCAGACGATGGGCGGCACGGGAGTCGTCCTGCTGTTTCCAGCCGCGGGATTGCCGGGTGGTGGCGTGTCGCAGCTTGGGCTCGTCGATCCGGGAGTAGTTCAGGCGTTGATCTCGCCGGTCGTTGTCCGTGAGCTCACCGCGGAAAGCAGCGGCCCGCGGCGACGCATCGAGTTATTGGCCGGACAAGCGGCGATGGCGGAGCAAGTAAGTCAGCGTAACGTGGCGTCGGCGGATGTCTTGTTCGAGACCGCGCTGGGGTTGGTCTACGACGGAGAAGTCTTCCACATACAGGGGTTCGTGGTGGAACGGGTGGCGGGCGTGGCTTATTTGTATCGGGTCGCGGCGATGTCGTAGTAAGTGGCTTGCGGCGAGCTTTGGGCTATGAGCTGTGAGCGTTCAACAGCGTCACTGATTTAGTAAGCGCGATTAGGAGACATATGCAGGCAGCGAAAGACAGCTTTTACATGGCGCTGCGGGAACGGCTGGCGGCGCTGAATCCGGCGCGAACGATGGTGATCGATGGAGTTACGGTGCCCGCAATCGTGGTCCGCGAAAATATGGAGCCGAGGTTTGTCGAGGCACAGCCGGGCGCGTTCTATCTCGACTTCGGCGACATTCTGATCGCGGAGAGCAGCCGTCCGATGTTGGGAGTGGACTGCCGCATCTGGTACGCGAGCGAAGGCAGCGGTGGAACGGGAGTGGATCGGGGCCGCGTGCTCGCCGAGATGGATACTGAGCTGATCAGAATCTGCGATCCGCCGCACACGCAACTGCGCGATTACAGCCAGACTCCGAGCGTCGACTTGGGGGCGGGAAGTTTCTGGACCGTGCCGGAGATGGGGAATGCGTCGGAAGATTTGCCGATCCAGAAACAGCAATGGAGCGCGGGCGCGGCGCGCGTGGATCGATACGCGCAACTGAGAGTCTATTTTTTTCTTCCTGAGGTAGAAGCATGACGCGCGCGGGATTGCGGCCAATCGCGCGGCAGACGCGGGCCTATTTTGGGGCGGTGGATCGAGTCAACGGGCCGACCGCGATTTTCGATCCGTCGAAAGACGGCGGGTTTCAACTGGATGCGCCTTCCGCGCCATGGATCGACCTGGGATGGATTGAAAACTTTCAGCGGACGACGACATCGCAGATCGAGGCGTTGACCGGAGGGACCGTCGGTGCGGTGTCAGCGCAGGCGCGGCATGCGCTGGGAGCGCGGATTGATTTCGAATTCCGTGACTGGGGAAAACTCCAGATGGCGCTGGCGGGGGGCGCGGAACACATGAACGTGCTGGCGACCGACCCGAGCGCGTCGCGAGCGGGGTCGGGCGGAATTCCGCTGGCGGCAATTCCATTGCTGACCGGCTCTACTTCCGAACAGTTGGTGGTGGGAGCGGCGGCTGTGGCGGGATTTCAAGTGGGGGATCTCGTTGCGTGCGACGTCGACTACGTGCAGCAAGTTGGTTTTGTGGGCGCGGGCATCGCAGGCGCGTATGTGAAGAATCCGGCGGACGTGGGGCACGACGTCAACTATGTACGACGAGTTACCTTCAACGTGGGCCGGGTCGCGCAAGTTACAGCTACGGCGTTGCTGCTGACGCAGGCACTGGCCGGTGGAGTACCGGCGAGCGGCGCGTCTATACAAAAGATCACGGCCTTCGTAGATCGCGACGGCGGCGCGTTTCTGCAGCAGTGGTCGGGATTGTTCGTCGCAGAGGAAGAGTCTGGCGGACGCGTGTGTTTCTTCTATCCGCTTTTGAGTCCGTGCACGGTGAAGCCGGAGTGGATGCGAGAGACTTTGATTGAAATTAAAAAGCCCATCGGAGAGTTGGCGCTGCGCGCGTCGTTTGCGGCGTTGCCGACTTTGGATGGCAACGACGGCGCGACGGTGCTGTGCTATCGGAGTTATTTCCCGGCCAGCGGAGCGCCAATCTATTAGTGGCGGAGCGATTGGGCTTTTGGTAGCGGTGCCGTCCCGGCGGCTTACTTCAGCGTGGCGTTTTCGGGCGTCGCAGCTCGGCGTACGGCGTCTTGACTCCTGACACCGAGGGCGGGACGCCCTCGGGACAGCCGGCAGGATGCCGGCGCTACCGGAGCGGAGAGTGTTCGATAAGTTATGAAATTGATGATTGATAATCTCGACGGTCTCGGGCTGCTGGACTACACGGCATTCGTGGATGCGAGTAAGAACCCGAACGTTGTGCGCAAACTGAATGGCCCAGCCGAATTGAAATGCGGGTTCGTGGGAGAAGCGGGGCTGGCGGTGCCCGTTCTTAACGCGCGAGTGATGCTGACTCTTGGCAATGGCCACAACTTGTTTTCCGGGTATATCGTGGCCGCACCGACTTACAAATATGCTGGTCAGGCGGATCGCGGGGTGGTGTATCGCTACGAGATCGTCGCACTCAGCGATGTGATGTTGATGGACCAGAAGGCTCCTCCCCCGCATCCTCCGTTTGTTGACCGGAACGCTGGTGACGCGTTCCGGCAACTGACGGCGGAGGCACTGCCAGGATGGTTTGACGTGAGCGGGGTTCAGGCGGGCGATGCGATTCCGTATTACAGCGTCAATCCCGCGAAGAAGTGGACCGCTTCGGCGGTTGAGATTGCGCTGGCGGCGCGTGGATTCTATCGTGACGATAGCGGCAAGCTGTTCTTTTCTCCGCTGGCGGCAAACACCTACGCGCTTACTGAAAATACGCCGCTCTTTTCTCCGGCCGACCTGCAATTGCAGAGCGTGAACCGCCTCGTCAACGACCTGACCGTGCTTGGTCAACTGGAGCCGAGCGCGCATGTGAAAGATTACTTTGTCGGCGACGGCGTCACGACTAAGTATTACTTGTCACAGAAGCCCTTTACCCGCAGCAATCAGATTCCACTGTATAACCGCACGATCCTCGATGAAGCCTACACGAAACTTGACCCGGCGCATTGGACTGTCACCGATCCCCTGGGCGCGATTAGCGTCAGTAATGGCCAGCTACAGGTTGCGGGAGGTACGGGTTCGGATGGCGGGACGTTACTAACCTTTATCGAGAAGGTTGAGTTAGGCGGCGCTACGGTGATGGAGCACGGAGATTTCGTCTTCAATGCCGCGTCGGATGGAGTGATCGGCGGACTCTACGCCGGGGCGGTGTCGATCGCCGGCTGTTTGGCGGGTTTCCGCGTGACAACCTTTGGAGCGAACAGCAACATTCAGGCGCTGGTCGCGGGCTTAGTCACGGGCTCCGTGCTCGCGACGCAACCGGGGCATCACTACGTTTTCACCACGCAGCTGTATCCGGCGGAGGTGTATCGGTCGCAACAAGTGTTTCATTCGTCGTTGCATCCGAGTGGCGCCGCACGAGGCGGTGGAGGGGTCGCCTGCGATGTTCGGGTCGTGATGGAAGTCCACGATATCGATCCGACGAACCCGGCGTCGCAAGTTGCGCCGGCCATCGTGCTCTACGACGGCCTGATTGCGAACGCGCCGGGATTTTGCGGGTATGCATTGATCAACGCCGGCAACCTCCACTGCTCGGTGGCATTCACTTTCGTATGGATTGCGGTCGATGCGTTGGTTCGCAGTACTCCATTCGGAGGCACTCCGCGGACACGGCGAACGGGATCGTTGTTGGAGGGTGCCGAATGCCAGGTCTCCACCACGCCCGCGCTGCAGTTTTATCCTGGATACATACCTGCTGCTAATGAAGCGATCGAGGTGAGTTATCGCGGGCGAGGCCATGCGATCGCGCGAGTTATTAACTCAGCAAGCGTTGCGGCGCATCATCGCGGCGGCGATGACGGAGTGCGTGGAAGCGTCCGAGAAATTGCGATTCCACAGCCGCGCACGGCGGCGGATTGCGAAACGGCGGCGCTGGCCTTGCTCGACGACGCCGGCCAGGGATGGGCGGGCGAGTATCAGGCGTGGAACCAGTTTCTGCCCGGCGGGGCCGCCGATATTTTTCCGGGAGACGGGCTGGCGGTGAGTGTTCCGTCGCGGGTTGCGGCGTTCCTGGCAATCATCCGCGATGTGGAAATCGCCATCGCCGACGTTGCAAGTGAAACTAGCCGCTACACTCTGCGTTTTGTGGATGCTGGAGATCCCGCGCTGGGCTTCGCCTTCGCGACGGCTCTGGTCAAGCAATCGAAAGTGCTGACGCCGATTGATGTGAGCCAGGTGGGAAGTTTCTATCTTGCGGACCTCATCGACGCGGCGTTTACCAATGTTACTTCGACGACAGTCACCATCGATGTGGGATTTACTCCGGTCGCGGGGGGCGGAATTGAAGTGCGGTACTCGGACGCGGGGTGGGGCATTTCGAACAGTCGCAACCTGGTTGGCCGCTTCACCAGCGCGAGCTTTTCGTTGACCCGCTACTCGCGGTCTCAAACCTACTTTTTAAGGAGCTATGACGGCAGCGGGCCGCCGAGATATTCGCGGTATTCGGCGGCGCTGCATGTTGACTATCCACTATGAAAAGCCAACAGATGAAATGGAGTCGCAAACACAAACGCGGCCCGCAGCCAGCAGCGACCGTACTTTACGGGGACCGCGAATTCCAAAACAAAGTCTTGGAGCAACTGGGGCGGCTGGAAGCGAAAGTCGACATGATCGTGGGAAACGGGCAGCCGGGACGAATGAAGTTAGCCGAAGATCGTCTGGTGGCGCTGGAAAAAAATGACCTGCGCCGGACAGTGTACGACCGGCTCATTACGGCTGGAATTACGTTTGCGATCAGCGGGATCATCACCTGGCACGATCGGCTGGGGATTAAGTAGTTCGTTCGCCGCTGGAAATCGGGAATGTGTGGTGGCGGGGTTCCGCGCCGCTTACGGGGCAGAGTCCCGTCACCACACGAGCAACGACTCCTGCTAGCCGACTTCTTCGCTCCAGTTTTCCAGCGTCTTCTTTACGACGACCATGAACTGATCGGCCAACGCGCCGTCGATGATGCGGTGGTCGTAGCCGAGCGTGAGGTGAACGACGGAACGAATCGCGATTGAGTCGGCGCCATCTTTATCGGTCATCACCATCGGCTGCTTCGTGATGCCGCCGACGCCCATGATGGCTGCGTTCGGCTGATTGATGATGGGCAAGCCGAACACGGCGCCAAACTGGCCGGGGTTCGTAATTGTGAAAGTTGCGCCTTCGACGTCGGCGGGCATGAGCTTCTTCGAACGAGCGCGCTCGCCGAGGTCGGTGATGCCGCGCTGCAGTCCGAGAAAGTTAAGTTCGTCGGAGCTTTTGAGGACGGGCACAATGAGTCCCCAATCGAGAGCGACGGCGATGCCGGCGTTGACGTGCTTGTGGTAGCGAACGCTGTCGCCTTCGAGCGATGCATTGACGATCGGATATTGCTGGAGCGCGATGATGGCGGCGCGCACGAAGAACGGCATGAAGGTGAGCCGCGCACCGTGGCGCTGCTCGAATCCGTTCTTAAGTTTGTTGCGCAGGTTGACGATGAGTGTCATGTCCACTTCGAACATGCAGTGAACGTGAGCGCTGGTGCGGCGCGACTCGATCATGCGCTGAGCGATGATCTTGCGCATTTGCGACATCGGCACCAGATCGCCGGAAGCGGTTGCGGCAGACGGGGCTGTGGGGCGAGATGCCGGAGCTGCGAGGGCAGCAACTGGAGAGGCTGCGCGGCGCTCTACGAAATCGAGAACGTCCTGTTTGCTGACGCGACCTCCGGTGCCGGTGCCACTGACTTTCGCGAGATCCACGTTGTACTCGCGTGCGAGTTTGCGGACGAGCGGCGAGGAACGGACGTCGGAATTTTCTTCGTCGTCGGAAGTGGAACTAGAAGTAGCGGACGCGCTGACGGCGGCTGCGGGCGGAGCTGGAGCATCCTTCTTCGTCGATGCGGGAGCGGCGGCGACCGGCGTGGGAGCGGTAACTTTCGTTGGCGCTGCTGCTGCGGCGCTGCCTTCGCCGATCACGCCGACAATCGTGTTGACCTGAACGGTGTTGCCTTCGGGAACTTTGATCTCTTGCAGAATGCCGCTGGCGGGCGCGGGGATTTCGGCGTCGACCTTGTCGGTGGAAATCTCAAACAGAGGTTCATCGCGCTGGACCTTGTCACCGGCTTTTTTTAGCCACTTGGTGATGGTTCCTTCGAAAATCGATTCGCCCATTTGGGGCATGACCACGTCAGTCGGCATAGTTCCCTTTCGATACGCCCGCGCAAAATGGCGGGAAAACGCAAACACATCATTATAGCGAAGGAGCCGGCCCGGAAGGCCCGGCCGCCTGGGAATCGCTGAGAATCGACCGAAGAGCGCGCTCCGACAGCAGGCCGAGACGTCGATCCAGCGCTGGACTGGCGTGGACGGACGAACAAAATCTTCCAAGCACAGGGTGCACAGAGGAACACAGGGAACTTCATCGGTTTCCCCGAGGAGAACACATGGGTGGAATCCAATTCGCGGGCCACGTCGACGAAGTCTTGATTCGTT
Organism: Acidobacteriaceae bacterium; assembly: GCA_043765355.1. Taxonomy (GTDB): domain Bacteria; phylum Acidobacteriota; class Terriglobia; order Terriglobales; family Acidobacteriaceae; genus Acidiflorens. The sequence continues at coordinate 10,652 of JAYUJG010000225.1, forward strand.
GCGGCAATTGGCTTGCGATTGCTTGTTCGCTAATCCTGCTGGGCGTTCCCGCTTTCGCGCAAGCGGCTTATCTGGGTCGAGGATCTTCCTCGGGGTCGGCGGGATTTTATGCCTCCGGCAACGGTAGTTGTCCCGCGCCAAACTTTTGCGCCTACACTGGCGCAGACTTGATTCCCTGGGGGACGGTGCCGAATTTTGGAGGAGCGATCAACAACAGCGCCACCGCTTACGACACGTCATTTCTGGGGCACACAAATTTCGACGGCTCGACGTTCGGCAACGCGGCGCTGCTGAGTCCGGTCACGCGGATTACAGATTCACTCAGCGCGCCGGGAAGGACGAACGCAACCTTTACCGCGGGCCTCGGCGGCTCGGGAGAGGCGGCAGCCAGCAACGTGGACACATCGCTCGTCGGGCTCATCGACAACGGGCGGAATTACATTGGGCTGTTCAACACTTCCGGCGCGCTTCTAGGGCACTTCACACCGATTCACGGCGGAGTATTCATCACCACCGAGCTGTGCACGGGCACCGGCTGCGTCGTCGGCAACTCGGGGCAGGCGCAGGACTTTGGATCGTTCGCCCCGTCGTGGACCGACCGAACAAAATTCTATTCGGTGGGCGGTAACTCGTACGACATGACGACCGCACGGGGATACGACGGCACGTCGTTCTGCCCCTACTCGGTCGATCCAAATGCGGGAACCTACAGCCTGCTTGCTTGTCTCGTCGATTTCAAATATGGTCTGCCGGCTTATAACGCTTTTAACTGGGTCGCGGGGACGAGTTATGCGCGTGGGGCTTATGTGATTCATCCGCTCACCTCCGGTGAAATGCTGAATGGCGGAACGTGGACGAGTGGCCTGACGGTGGTCCCTGGCGACATCGTGTCGAGCGGCGGCGGCACTCCGTGTATGTATCGAGCGATCGTTGGCGGAACGACCACTGGGTCGGCGCCGGCGTTTCTAAGCTCCGGGTGCAAGACGGATATCCTGACCGACCCCGGCGACGGCGTTGTGGCGTGGCGCGGGACTAACTCGGGTCCTCAATTTTTGTTCCAGAACACGGGGTCTACCGGAACTTCGAGGGGATCGACATTTCAGTGGATTGCAACCCCGGCCACGTTGGCGACGGATGGAGCGATGGCTTCCACGTCGTCGGCGGTTCTTACATCCGCCAGTAACCCGTTCACGGCGGCACAGGTGGGCCAGCCCATTTGCGTAACCGGAGCGGGCGCGGGGGGCACAACTCCGCTCTGTACGTTCATCCTCAGTTTTACAAACTCCGGCTCGGTGGTTCTAGCGATTGCCGCGCTACACACAGCCAGCGGCGCTACGGTGACACTGGCTGGCCATCCCGACATGGCATCGTTCACGGTCGGCGACGCGGGCGGTTCGGGTGGGCCGATTGTGTGGACCAATGTTGGTCCAGCGTATGTACCGGCAAATGGCAACCAGTTATGGCAAGCCCTCGGAGGAGTTAGCTCGAATAGCTGCTCAGGCGATCCGTGTCAGTATCAGCTTGCGGCTTCCCTCAACACTTATGGCGATAACTACCCGAATGGCGGCTACGGGAAATACAACGCAGATCAGGGCACGGGAACCGACCTGATGGCCTACGACGCTACGTTGAATATGTTTCACCACCTCAACACGATCACCGGAATATGGAACGACTACGCCTGTGGCAGTGGAAATGGATTTACCTGCTCGAGTATCACGACATCGACGGTGGGAACGCTGCTCACGATTGCGGCACCTCTCTCGGGCGTCACGGCTGTTACAGGAATCACGGCACAGTCGTGCCC
>JAYUJG010000226.1:0-2420 GCA_043765355.1 Acidobacteriaceae bacterium
AGTTTTATCGTGAGGAATCTGCTGTTCGCGGTTGGTCATAGGCGACCGTGTGCCGAAAGAGCTTGCTCCGTCGAGAGTTCCTCATCTTCGTGCATCAGGTCTTGAGGATGCTAGGCTCTACGTATATGGCCGTTCGCGACTCCGACTCTGCGAAAACTCTCGACCAACTCTTCCAGCGCATCCACTCAATCCTGGCCGCTGCTGGCCTGTCGGAAGAAGAAATGCTCGCGACGCTTCCAGCCGCCCGAGCGCGCGTCTACAAACGCCTCTACGGCAAACCGACGCGCGAAAAAACCGCCACTAAACAGGCAGGCCGCGGGAACAACCAGCCCGTGTAGGGGGAGCATTCCTGCTCGTCAGGTCTTTCGTCAGACCCAACGACAGTTCGTATCACGGCATGGCATCAGCCATACCGAAAGGGCCGACCAGCCCACGCCTGCAGGCTCCGGATTTTGATCAGGGAGTCGGCCTCCCTTGGCATTCCTTCTGTCCAGTCGGCCCTCCCCCTAACGGATCAAGAGCGTATTCCGAAATCTGGGCCGTGAAGCCCCGCGGAAAATAGCGCACGACCTTGGAACTTGGGCCGTCCGCCACAGTTATCGAAATGGTTTGATTCGGGTCGTCCGCCGGAATCGCGCTGGCTTCCAGAACGCCTTGGCCATCACGAAGACCCGCGCGGTCAGCCTCACTCCCGGGTTTCACTCCCGAAACGATGCGAGTGCGTTCCATAGCGTCCACATCGAAACCGGGTTCGTAGGCGTATGCAGTCACAGTTTGCTGTGTCACACACGGCTCCAAACCCGAAAGCGGTAGCGGAATGATCTGGCCCTTGGCGATAAACCTGTCCACGTCCCGAACAGCTTCATCGCCGACGAACGCCGCAAAGTGCTTTCCCAGGGCGGAGTCGGTCAGCATTTGTTCGCTCGTGGACGCTTTTCGGTGAAGTGCCCTCATGGCATCGTCCAGCGATTGTTTGCCCTGACTCCGGCGACGAATTTGTGCGTCCCAAGTTGCCGCCAACAGGCTGCCGCGCTGGTAGGCCAACTTTCGCAACTTGTCGCTCGTGAAGAATCCCTCTCGTACATCCTGTCCGCCTGCTGCCACTACATCGGAAGTTCGATAGTGGTTGTACGCCCCGTTCAGGTCGCGGATATATTCTTCAGCGTCGATGAGCCCGCCTCGAAGCAACAGTACTCGGGCGTAGTAATCCGAAAAGCCCTCAACGAACCAGAATGGCGGACCTTCCGGAGGGATATCGCCCAGGCGTCCGGCATTCCATGAATGAAATACTTCATGAGCGAGCAGAAACTTCATGTCGTATTTCAGTTCGGCCTTTTGATCGCTCATGAAAGCGGCGAAGCAGTCCTCCAGCGCAAAGCCTCCAGAGGTGCCAGGAGGCCCTTTGCTCGGCAACAACGAGATAAGGTAGTGGGGACCGCCAGCGTCACGCCAAAACGCCCGCTCCGTCCCAAGAATGCTACTTGCCAGTTGGGAGAACGCTTGGTCGGAAAAATCCCACGTCCCGCGAATTGCGACCTGGACAAGATTACCCTTGAGTGGGACCTGCAGGAGTCGGAAATCCCCACCCAGAAAAAGTCCGTTCATCACTTTCAAAAGCGATGGGGCCCTCGCCGGGCAGGTGGCATCGCCAGTCAAACTGCTTGCACCGCGCCAGTTTGCCGGCAGATTCCACTCCACCGATGTCGGCAGCCTTTGCTCAGCGGAGAGGGCTGGATGGACCAGGAAATTGTGCCCCGTAAACTGAAAGAAAGTTGGCCGCAGAATGGCGCGAAAGTAGGTTTCAGGAGAAGGCTCGCCTTCCCAGTCTTGTGTGATGCGATACCGGAGGCGAACGATCTGTCCTCTGGGAAAGGTGAGATGCCGCCGCGCCGGGTCTGCTGTTTCCCGCAGCACCGTTTCCGGCGACAGCGTTTCGATGCTTTGGATCGCTCGGTATAGATGCTGTTGTCCTCTCCATTCAGAAGGCAAGTGCAAATCGATCGCCTGAACGCCCACGAGCCGGAAGCTGACATCCACCTGCATTTCTGGAACACTTCCGGATAAACGGGGCTCGAGTTTATACGCCAGAAACGAGCCGAGCTTTGTTAGTGGTGAACAATTCTCCGCGGCCGCTGGCGCGGCGCACAGTGAAAGGAAGAAAAAGATCGGCGCAAGCTTGCGCATGTTTGTTTTCAATCCGAAATCTGGGCTTCTTGGTGATCGGTCCTGCATCGCATTCGATTATATCGATCTTTGATCCCGTGGTTGGGAAGCTCTGGTGGGACATGCGCGTGGTATCCTTCGGCCAGACACGCTCAATTCAGGTAACCCATGCTCCTCGAACTGCGCCTCGAAAATTACGCGGTCATCGATAACGTGGCGGTGGAGTTTGCTCCCGGCCTCAACCTGCTCACCGGAGA
>JAYUJG010000227.1:0-2987 GCA_043765355.1 Acidobacteriaceae bacterium
ACCTCCTCGCGCTTCGCCGAAAACACATCGCGCACCGTATAAATTGGAATCACTTCGCGCCAGACGGTTGCTACAACCGGCGGCACAATCTCTTTCTCCACCGGCTGCGGTAGATTAGCCTGAATGTAATCCAGGCGCTTGGGATCGAGACGATAACGAACTGTAATCGCTAAACCTAAGTTCAAACCCTCCTTCGCCTGCACTCGCAGGGCTTCGCCTTTATATCCACCTTTGGCTGGCGGATCTTCACTTATGCCGGTCGTGAAGAGCTGATCCCGCGTATCAAATAGTTCCACGCGGTCCACCAACGGCGAGACAAAATGAACTCCCGGATAAAGCGTTCCCGCGGCCGTACCTTGCGTCTGGCTCACGCGCACCCCTGCCATTCCACTGGGGACAACCACAATCCCCAGCGCGATCCGCACCGGCCCCCAAGCTGCCGCTCCCAGCGCTACCGAGGTCTTCCAATGTGCCACCGGAGAGACCTTCCCCGACGGAACACCCTCGGGCAATAACTGCAATTTGCGAAACTGCAACAGAAGGTAGAGGTCATAGAGCAACACTCCAACCGCCCACGCTAACATCGAAATTCCCGCCATCAGCAACACGTACTTGAGATACAGCATCGAAGCTCTCCTTAAGAGGTTTTGAATTTGTGATTCGCCAAGCGATCAATTTGCGCTCGTAGAACGCACCTTCATGGGCGCCGCCGTTCTTTCCTCAACCGCCACCACAGCCGGCTTCGCCCCAAACACCATCCGGAACACCTGCCCGAAGATCAGTTCTTCAATCAGAAGGGCCACTGCAAACGAGAACACCAGCCCTCCCACTACCACCGCGATTTTTAATAGTGTTTCCATAAAGCCCTCCAGGATTGATTTAGAAACCTTTGCCTACCGAATCTTGTTATTGCCCGCCGTTCGCCGAGGAAGCTTGCGCCTGTGCCACGATCACGTTCGCAACCCCGCCAAACAGCGCCACAGTCTCGGCATCGCGCTCACCACGAATCTCCACACTGTCGCCCACCTGCACGCGTTCGAAGAAGTCCTCGACATCCCGGTTACGTAAACGAATGCATCCGTGCGACGCCGCCCGGCCAATCGATTGCGGCTCGTTCGTGCCATGAATTCCGTAGCCTTTTTTGTTGAGTCCAATCCAGCGGGTTCCGATCGGACTGCGGTCGCTCGCCGGGATCACAACTGCGCGGTGATAGTAGGTGGCTTCAGGAATGCGGTTCACGATCTGGAACGACCCTGTAGGGCTGGGGCTGACGGCGGCGCCGACTGACACGTTGTAGGTTTTCACAACAGCGTCGTTCTCAAGCAACGCCAGCTTGCGGTCCGGAATGCTGACCACGATCCTTCGGAAGGCCACGACGCGCCGCTGGCTAATCTTGGGAACATCGGGATTCAATCCAGCCAGGGATTGGGCTGCCGCCGCACCCGACAAAATCAAGACCGCCCCGGCCAACGCCACCAACGTCCGTCCCGTAGTTGCCCGCCGCAGTCGTTTCATTTGGCCTTCCCTCCTCGTGTATTCGTCCTGACAACAAGGAAGGAGGCACGAAGCAGACCAGACCCTAAGCGTTTGATAAGCAATGGGCTAAGCGCAGAAGTCCGAACTGGAATTGTGTGCTGGAGGAGACGACTGTGTCAGCCGCGACACATGTCAATTTTTCCTAATTCATGTCCTGGCGATTCGAAGTAGCGTAAAAAAGTGCGGAGGATCATCAGGCTACTTCAGCAAGAGAAAGCGAAAAAATTACCAGGCAACCGAAACTGCCGTGTTGGCATCCTCAAAGAAGTACAATTCGGTTTTCTTGATCTCATTTTCTCGAAGGGATGCCATGCCTCGTCTTAGCCTTTTGAAGACTTTGATGTTCAGTACCGTGATGAGCGCAGTCCTGTCCACGGGCTGCGGCACCAGCAGACCCGCTAACGTGAGTGGCAACTGGTTTTGGGGAGAGACTCCAGTCGCGGGGAAAAGCCCCAGCGTCAATTATGACGTGCTTCTTAGCCAGAAGACAGGAACTCTGGCCGTAACCGGCATCAAAACCTCTACGGACGGTACGACCTGCGCGATCACCGGAACAGTTACAGGGCAACAGCTCCAGGCCACTGCCGCCAACCCCTGCGGTCAAACATTCAGCCTCACTATTTCGTCCGATAGCTATGGTATGCAAGGAAACGCGATGGTGTCTGGCCAGATCAATGCAACGGTGACGGCCCATCGGCAATTCGGCCCATAGCTTAGCGAAAACTTTCCGGAGGAGAGCCATAAGCACTCGGCCGGTAGAAACCATCAACGCAAAATTCCCTTTCGTCGTGAGGAAATAATGCTCAAAGCTTTCAGACCCATCGCTCTTCGAAGGAAACTTGGGTTCAGCGCGCTCTTCGGCGCTCTTCTGATCTCTTCCGCCTGCGGCAATGGCCCCAGAACCGCGAACGTCGCTGGCAGCTGGTACTGGACCGAGACTAATTTGAGCGTCTATCCCCCTGTCAGAACACAACTCCACGTGACTCTGAACCAGACGACAAACACGCTCAGCGGTACGAAGCTGACCCCTTCGGGCCAAAGTTGCGCGATTGCGGGCACCATTGAGAACAATCGAATACGAGGCACGATCAGCTCGCCTTGTAGCCAGACGTTTGCAACCACTTTTACGCATTTACGCCAGCCTAAGGACGACATCCTCGCGGGATGGGTGAGCAACGGCAAGACAGCGACATTGGCGGTGTTCGCGATCCGGACGCACAACTAACACTCGCGTGGACGCGGAGCTCTGCTCCCCTTGGCGCTAGTCCTGGTAAAGTTCTGATTCAGGGACAACGGTGCCCGCATCGTCCGTCTTACCGACCCGCTTGGCCGCCGAAAACGACGCTCCACGTGCAGGCATGACGGGTGCGAAACGGAGAAATCCGATAGGCTCTTTCACGTCACCATAGATTGCTTCCATGCCCCCGCGCAGGCAGTAGGTTTCATGCCAA
>JAYUJG010000228.1:0-7911 GCA_043765355.1 Acidobacteriaceae bacterium
GCGGGATCCCCCTCCAGCCCGAGAAGACGGCGAGACAAGCTAAGCAGTAACGTATTTAGGATACCGATCAAGCCGGCTTAGTAAAAGGAATCGTACTTCGTAACCGACCAACCCTCGTCCTTTTTTTCTTCGGTCACCGAGAAAAGATCCTTGTAGGTTGCGTCCTGTGCGGGTGTGCTATAGCGCTCGCCTTTGAAATGAAGAATCACCAGAGGCGGAGCGTCTTCCCATTCCACCAGGTTCCAGGAAATCAGCGGGTGCTGAGCTTCGGACGCGCAGAGAAAGTCGGCGCGCTTCCTGCGGTAGTCTTTTTCCCACTGGGTGAGCAACTGGCGGCAATTGCCGTCGCGCATCTCGCCGACAAATTTGTTGGCGATGCGTTCGATGGTGCGATCGCGGAACGGATTCATGGTGATGCTGATCGGCATCTGGGTAAGCGGGTCGCGCTCCACGGATCGCGACAACACCGGCGGCTGGCTGCTGAGCCAGTAGAGATAGCCCAAAAAAACGAGCACGAGCAAAGCGCCAGAGCCCAGGGCGATCGCGAGATGGACGCGAGAAAACCGCATTCCATCAAGTTTGGAGGATGGACGGGACGAGGGCAAGGTTACTTCAGATACTCTAGAAATGCGGGCGACATCACAGTGTCGTCTTGACGCTTCGGTGAGCGCGCACGCCCTGCCACGGTTTGTGTTTTCCATAGTGGCGGCGTATAGTTGGAAGCGAAAACTGTTGTGTCGTAGTGCAGCTTTGTCGAAGCACACCAGTGGGCGAAAGCCCACTTTTTACTTGGGCGTGGATTGGTATTGTGATATAGGCGCAAACTACTGAAAACATGGCTTTTGATCTGGATAAGGTCTGGCAGATTGGCGAGCGCGTGGCGGGCTCGATCGGGCTGGAAGTGGTCGAAGTGGAAGTGTCGGGCGGAGGCAAGCACCGCACGTTGCGGGTGTTTATCGATCGGCCGGGAGCGGCACCGGCGGCGGATCGTCCCGATGGCGTGACGCATGAGGATTGCTCGAAGTTTAGCCGCGAGTTTGGGACGATTGTCGATGTTGAAGACGCGTTTCCGGGCGGATCGTATGTGCTGGAGGTTTCTTCTCCGGGGCTTGATCGCAAGCTGACGAAGGCGGCTGATTTTGAACGCTTTCGCGGGCAGCGCGTGAAGTTGATGACGCGGGAGCCGGTGAATAACAACCGGCATTTTGAAGGGACGCTGGAAAGTTTCGAGGGTGGAAAGCTGCTGCTGGATGTGAGCGCGGCGCGTAAGAAGAAGATGCGTCCGAAAGAGGGCGAGACCTCGAAAGTCGAGATCGAGTTTAAGAACGTAGAGAAGGCGAATTTAGTACCAGAAATTTGAGAACTAAGGTTTCAAAGTTTCAGGGTTTCAAAGTTTTAAGGTCTTCATGTGCGGGAGTTGGCGCCAAGCCTTGAGATTGAAACTCTGAAACCTTGCAACCTTGCAACCTGGATCTTTATGGCGAGTGAGCTTTACAACATCATCGAAGGGGTCAGCCGGGAAAAGGGCATTGATCCGCGGATTGTGGTGAGCGCGGTTGAGGACGCGATTGTGGTTGCTACCCGCAAACACTACAAGACGCAGGAAAATTTTCGCGCCGTGCTCGATAAAGACAGCGGGAAGATCAATGCCTATGTGGTGAAGTCGATTGTCGAGACCATCGAGCAGGTGGAAGATCCCAATTTGCAGGTCACCGTTGAAGAGGCTCGCAAGCTCGATCCGAGCGCGGAAGCGGGCGGAGAGTTGCTGATCCCGAAAGTCACCGACGGAATTCTCGGGCGCATCGCAGCGCAGCTGGCGAAGCAGGTTATTTTCCAGAAGGTGCGCGAAGCGGAACGCGACACGGTTTACAACGAATACATCGGGCATGTAAATGAAGTTGTGAATGCGACGGTGAAGCGGCTTGAAGGTCCGGATGTGATTCTCGATATTGGCAAGGCCGAGGCTCGAATGGGCCGCAAAGAGCAGTCGCGGCTGGAATCGTTTGCCGTCGGCGAACGGATTCGAGCGGTGATCGTTCGCGTCGAAAAAGCGGTGAAAGGCCCGGGCGTGATCGCGTCGCGGTCGGCGCCGGAGCTGGTGTCGCATTTGTTTCAGACGGAAGTGCCGGAAATTTATGACGGCACGGTAGTGATTCGCGCGATTGCGCGCGAGGCGGGCGAGCGCACCAAAATCGCGGTCATGTCCAAGGACAAGGACGTCGATGCGGTGGGTGCCTGCGTGGGCATGAAGGGGATGCGCGTGCAGTCGATCATCCGCGAATTGCACGGAGAGAAGATCGACATCATCGAGTATCACGAAGATGCGGTTACGTTTGCCGAGAAGGCTCTGCAGCCGGCGAAGGTGAGCCGCGTCACGATTGTGGATGCCGCGGAAAAGCATCTGGAAGTGGTGGTTGACGATACGCAGCTTTCGCTCGCAATTGGCAAGAAGGGCCAAAACGTGCGCCTGGCGGCCAAACTGCTTGGCTGGAAGATCGACATTAAGAGCGAAGAAGAGAAGCGCCAGGAAGTCGAGCAGCAAATGTCGGCCCTCGTTACTCAGACCGTCACTCCGTTGGAGTTGGTTACGGGGCTGGGCGAGGGATTGGTCGAGAAGCTGAAAGCTGCGGGAGTAAATACGGTCGAGTCGCTGGCGGACATGACGCCGGAGCAGTTGGAAGCGATCGAAGGCATTGGTCCAAAAACGGTGGAAAAAATCAGTATTGCGGTCAACAATTACTTCGCCACGCTGGACGGTGGTGAGGCGATAGACGCCGCGGAATCTGAAGGCACTCCCGAAGAAGCCGCCACCGAAGCATCGGTGACTGAAGGCTCGGTAACCGAAGGCTCGGTGGAAGTGGAACCTTCCGAAACAGCGTCCGCGGAAGCCGTCGATGATTTAGCCCGGGAGATTGCCGAGCCAGCCGAAGCGGGCGCGGCGATACAGGTTACCGCTGAAGAAGCCCCGGAAGATAAACAGAACTGAGGCGGTACGGTGGCCGTTTTTAGCCGAGCGATGACGCTCGGCTCTCCACTGCCAAGGGACAGGGATTTCATGAGGCTCGATATGCGCGCTTAGAGATACGACATGAGCGGGACAAGAAGAGGAACTAGAGCGGATGAGTAAGATTCGAATCAATGATTTGGCCCGCGAGTTAGAAGTCAAGAGCAAGGAAATTCTTGACTCCCTGACCGCGGTGGGCGTTACCGAGAAGAAGACGCACTCCAGTTCCCTCGAGGACCACGAAGCGGACCTGGTGCGGAAGCATCTGCGTGGCCGTTCGGACGGGGCAACGAGTTCGTCCAGAAGTTCGCGCGCGTCGCAAAGCGACGATGGCATCAAAACCAAGATTGACCTCTCGAACATCTCCCGTCCGGGAGATGTGCTGCGCAAGATACAGCAGCAAAAAGAAGCCGCCGAGAATCCTCCCGCGCGCACCGTCGTAAAGCCGCCCGTGACTGCGGCTGCAGAGGCCAACGCGGCGAGCCCGAAGGCTGCCCCTCCGTCCGCACCCGTGGTTGAGAAGGCAACGCCTCCGCGACCCGCCAGCGATGTGGGGCCGCCAGTTCCGAGAATCGTGACGCCAGCTTCGGTTGCGGCCACCTATCGTCCCCCATCGGTGGTCGTGATTCCGCCGAAAGCTCCAGTGCCGCCGCTCACTGCGACGCCTCCGCCATCGGCGAGCGCGCCGTCCGCGATTGCAGTTCCGCCGCGGGTTGTTGTTCCGATTGCGCCAGCGGGTAGCACTCCACCCGCGGCACAGAGTCAGAGTCCAGCGCAGGCTTCGGTGCCAGGTGCGACGCCAGGTAATGTGACCCAGATGCAGAGCGCGGCGCCCACACGGCCGTCGCCTCCGGTTGCGCCACCGCCGCGGATGATTATGCCGCAGACGGGGCCGCGTCCGGTATACAAAGCGCCGGTGCCTGTGCCCGGAGCGGTCGCGCCGGGTGCAACTTCGCGTCCAGTTCCGGGACGTCCAGTTCCGGGACAACCAATTTTTCAGCGAACGGCACGGCCGTTAGCGCCGGGACAATCGCGTCCGCCGCTGCGTCCGGGGGAACGGCGTCCGATGCATCCGACGCGGGTTGCTCCAGCCGGAGCGCGTCCGCTGGGCGTAGGTCCGGGAGCGGGAATGGCTCCGCCGGGACCGGTGCGTCCGGGAGCGCGTCCGGGAGCTCCGTCGCGAAGGCCGGGCCAGAGATATGTGCCGCGAGGTGTGAAGGAAGGCCCGATGAAGGGCTACACTCCGCCGCCGCGCATGTCGATCAGCAACGAGCCGGCGCCGATCACGCGCAACATAACGATTACAGAAGGCATCTCGGTGAAAGATTTGGCCGAGAAGCTGGGCATTCGCGCCAAGGATGTAATCGCGCGCCTCGTGGTGCGTGGCGTGTTCGCGACCATCAACCAGACGCTCGATGCCGAGCTCGCCAGCGAAATGGCGCGCTTCTTCGGAGCGGATACGGAAGTCATCACCTTCGAGGAACAGGCTTCGAAGGATACGACCGAAGCGATGGAAAGCAGCGAAGAAGGCGCGGAAGCAATTCCGCGTCCGCCGGTGGTTACGATCATGGGCCACGTCGATCACGGCAAAACCACTTTGCTCGATTCGATTCGCTCGACCAATGTTGCGGGCGGAGAAGCTGGCGGAATTACGCAGCACATCGGCGCCTACAAGGTTGCGATTACCGACAAGGCGTCTCCGGCATTTGGACGCGAGATCGTGTTTTTGGACACGCCGGGTCACGAAGCGTTTACGCGCATGCGTTCACGCGGAGCGAAGGCTACCGACATCGTAGTGCTGGTGACGGCGGCGGACGACGGCGTGATGCCGCAGACGATTGAAGCCATCGATCACGCGCACGCGGCCGAAGTTCCGATCATCGTTGCGGTCAACAAAATCGACAAGCCGGGCGCGCTGCCCGAGCGGGTCAAGAAGCAACTCGCCGATCGCGGACTGCTCCCTGAAGACTGGGGCGGCAAGACGGTGTTTGTCGATGTTTCCGCGAAGCAGAAGACGAATCTGAATCTGCTGATGGAAATGATTCTTCTGACGGCGGACTTGCAGGAACTGAAAGCGACTCCGGGACGCGCGGCGAGCGGATTGGTGCTGGAAGCGAAACTGGATCGAGGACGCGGTCCAGTGGGCACGATTCTGGTGCAGAACGGCACGCTTCGCACAGGCGACAACTTTGTCGTCGGCAATGTGTATGGCAAAGTTCGCGCAATGTTTGACGATCGCGGCAAGCCGCTGAAAGAAGCTCCGCCTTCGACTCCGGTCGAAATCATTGGCTTGGAAGGACTGCCGCAGGCTGGCGATCAGTTTGTCGTGGTCACCGACCGCGAGAAGGCGCGCGACATTTCGGAATACCGCGAACAGAAATTCCGCGAAGCCACACTGGCCAAGAGTTCACGCGTTTCACTCGAAGGCCTCGCCGAACAGTTAAAGACGGCTGGGATGAAGGAACTGAATGTCATCCTGAAAGCCGACGTGCAGGGCTCGGTCGAAGTGCTGGGCGATTTGCTTGGCCGACTGTCGAACGAGAAAGTCCGGCTGAAGTTGCTGCGGTCGGGCATTGGCGCAATTACTGAAACCGACATCTTGCTGGCATCGGCGTCGAATGCCGTCGTCATCGGATTCAACGTGCGTCCAGAACGCAAAGCACAAGAACTGGCCGATCAGGAAAAGGTCGACATCCGACTGCACTCGATCATTTACGAACTGCAGGACGAGATCAAGCGCGCCATGACCGGTCTGCTCGAACCGACGATCAAGGAAAACTACCTGGGAAGAGCGGAAGTGTTGCAGACATTCCGCATTCCGAAAGTCGGAACGATTGCCGGGTGCCGCGTGACTGACGGATTGATCAAGCGCGACTCGGAAATTCGGTTGCTGCGCGACAATGCCATGGTCTTCAAAGGCAAAGTCAGTTCGCTGCGACGCGTCAAAGACGACGCCTCGCAAGTCACCAGCGGCATGGAGTGCGGTATCTCGATCGCGAACTACGGAGATATCAAGGCTGGTGACGTGATCGAGGCGTTTGTTACCGAGCGAATTGCGGCGGAAGCGATCAAGTAGAAGTCTGGTTGAGTCAATCTGGATGGATTGGATTGTGTGGTGACGGGGCTCCGCCCCGTTCGCGGGGCAAAGCCCCGCCACCACACGATCAACGCCCACTATCGATTGGAATCATCAGCGTCGCGCAGCGATCCAACCAAGCAAGATTTCATGGGAAAGGCATGAGAGAGCACGCGCTCTCCCATATCTTCCTTTCCTCTGTTACTGGCTGGCTTGCTGGGTGAAGGAGCCTCCGATGTCGGCATCCTCCTGCACCATGAAACCGGTGTTCGGCGAACTCAAGTATAAGACCAGGTTGCTGGCTACGTTATTCACGATCACCGTGGCGCGGCCGTTTGCGCCGACAGTATAGGTGCCGCTGGTGCCGGTTGCCGAGGGATTGCCACCGAGGTTGACGTCGAACGAGTTCGCCGCCTGATTCCAGTCAAAGCCGGCGGTCGTCGGCTTAAAGACTCCCACCCGGTCTTTGTAAGCGACATCAAAACCATCCATGACGAAGGTCGCTTGACTGCTAAGTGCGGTGAAGGGGGCACCGGTCTGCAGAGAGAAGGTGCCGTCCTCGACTGCCAGGGTGCTGTTGGCCAGGAAGTAGGCACGGGTTCCGTTGACCATCCAAAAGATTTCAGGGCTGATGGTGCCGCCGGCCAAGGTTAGGTTCAGGGTCCCACGACCGCTTGCAGCCAGGGTGTAATTGCCGCCGGAGACGACGAGGTTAGAGTTTACCGTAGCGTCCTGGACATAATCGACCGCGCCGCCGGCCGTCACGTTGCCAGCGCCATCGACTGTAAACACGCCGGCCGAGTGAATCCCGAGCGGATTGCTGGTGTCGCCGGAACTACCAAACACGTAGGCGTTGTTATTGGCGAGCGTGGCGAGGGAGAAGGCACCGGTCTGCATTTCGGCCTGGCCGATTTCGAGGGAACCGGAATTTGAGTTGGACATGAAGTGGAATTTGGAGGAATTCACGACGTAGTAGTTCGACGAAGTGCCATCGGTCAGGGCAAACGTGCCGCGGCCATTCGAATCAGGTGCGCTCATTGAGATCGAGCTCGCTACCGCCTGGGGCGATGACAAAGTTCCTAGATTCAGCACGTCTTCGTTACCCGAGATGACACCAGCGGTGATATTGATTCCCCCAACGCGCGAGCTGAAGTCAATGTTGTGCGCCTTGAATACAAAGTTGCCGGCGGGAGCCAGGGTGAAAGCAGAGGTGTCTTGTTTCTCGCCGAATCCCGACGCCGTCGCAAACAAGTCCTGCTCAATCACGTTAAAGTGGCTGTCGTCGATCATGGTCAAGGCGTAGTTAGAACCGTTAAAAGCGAGGAATCCTGTACCGTCGCTGCCGACGTTATAGGTGCCAGCCATTGGAGCCGTAAGGGTGAATGGTCCGCCCACCTGATCGAAGTCATCGACGGTGACGTTCAAGGCCCCTTTTCCGTCCGCAGTGAGCACGATGGTTTCCGAGAACGGGGCAATACCAGTCAGGGGCGGCTGGACAGCTCCAATCCCGGTTTGCGCAATCACGTACTGACCGCTGAGGCTGGTTTTGGTGAAACCGCCACCGAGCGGAGGGATGGAGTTATTGCTGCTGCCGCAGCCTGCTGTCAAAACGATGCCTGATAGTGCCGCCAGCGCCATGAGTACGCGGTTGACATGGTGGATCGAAGGAAGGGAATTCATAAGACACTCCTGTCTCTTTTCTTAAGATGCCATAACCCGGATTGTAGAAGAAAGTTTCGGTGAAAAAAATGGCGGGGAGGGGTCGGGGGATCGTTGTGCTGATGTCGTCTGGTGTCCCGATGGCGTGTTGCGCTGTGTGCGGCGGGCGGGA
>JAYUJG010000229.1:0-3241 GCA_043765355.1 Acidobacteriaceae bacterium
TTAAACAGGGAAACATTTGGTTCCACCAGCATGCGCTCGCCGATGTGCAACGGCCAGAAGAGGCGCAGGTCCACCGTTTTGAGCCAGGTGGCTTCGGCGGAATGACCGGGCAAAGCCTGACATGCTTGCCCAAAGGTGTGGAGGTTGGAGCAGATGAGCGGCGAGTAGGCTCCGAGCGACACCAACTGGCTTCCCGTGAACAAGTTGCTACCCAGCAGATCCTGGCTGGCCGGCGTCAGCTTTCCGGCAAACACGCCGTTGTAAAACGCGATCGACTTGGTCAACTTCGTGGTCGAGTATTTTCCGGTGCTTCCGATAAACGACGGCAAAAGATCGCCGACCGTGCCATCGCCGGATATATCGCTGCGGAAAATTTCGCCCGCCACTCCGCCACCATCCTGCTGCGGAATATAAATGCTCAGCGGGAGCGGCGAGGCCAGATGCGCGATCATGGAAAGCCGCAGCCCGTGCGGCAACTCGGCCGTCGGAGTAAACGTAAACTGGTGCGTCCGGTCAAGGCCCGAGGATCCGAAGTGTCCGCGATGCGGCCGGTTGTAATCTTCCGCCACATTCATGATGGAATAGTCTCCGCCGCTGCCGTCGCGTTCGGCGATGTTGGTGCGATAGCGCGACCAGGCGTAGGCGATCGCCAGATCCAGGTGCTGCACGCGCTTGGCCGGGGTCGTCAGGGTCGTCTTGTATTGCAGATGCAGCGCTTGGTACTTGGAGCGTCCGGTCGGAAAAAACATGACGTTCGATCCCACCGCCGGATTGACGCCGCCAAACGCCGCCTGCTGCTTGCCTAATACCGAACACGGAAACGGCCCGCAGAACGCATTCGACGAATCCAACCCGTGGCGGGCGAAATCCGTGATGCTCGCCCCGGGGACGGTGCCGAGATAACAATTTACCGCGGCCTGCGAACTGGACCCGGCAAATGCAGCCAGCGCGCAGCCCGCCGAGGCGGGATTTGCCGCCAGCGTCGCGTTGATCGCCGACAACTCTGAGGCGTAAGTATTTTGCGTGTGGTCGGGATTGTCCCCATCCGTCAGAAAACGTGCGTCACCCACATGATTCGTATCAATCCCAAGGGGAAACTGCGTGCCGAGTTCGCGCACATAGTCGGCGGAGAACAAGCCGTGTTCCCCGATCTGATGCTGCAAACCGAAATCCATGTGAACGATGCGCGGCGTCTTGTAACCGGGGGCGAGCAGGCCACCGAAATTCGCCAGGCTGTTGGTCAGCGAGTAGACGTTGGGTCCGCCGTTCACCGCCGATTGCGCGGCCAGAAATTCGGACTGCAGGTTCTGAATCGCGCCTGAAACCGCGCCGATCGGATGACCGCAAATCTGCGTTGCGATATCGAGCGTTTGCGCGCCACTCACCACGGAATTCACGATCGATCCGTTCGGAAACAGCACAGCCCCCGTCGGACACAGCGTCAAGCTTCGGTTATATTGCCCGTTCGACAAACGGTTGACGCGATCCTGATAGGCGTTCTGCAGCAGAAAGTTGTCGTAGAACATTCCGCCGCTCGCCCGCACCACGGTCCGCCCGTTGTGTCCCGGATCCCATGCCAAACCAAACTGCGGAGCAAAATTGAAGTCCGGCTGACCGACGCTTTCGCCGAGCGCCTGGTGATCGCTCGGAGGCTGGTTCTGAAACAGGCCAAATTGATCGAGAATCAAACCGCTGGTGCAGGGCGGGGCCGTCACGATGGTTGTGTTGATCGCTGAACAAGGAGCGGCCGCCAGGTCGCTGTTCGTGCGTCCGCTGTCGCGCACATAGTTCACGCCAAAGCTGAGATTCAAATTTGGAAACAGATTGAACGTGTCGCCGAGGTAGCCTTCGATGCGCGTGTCGGCGTGTCCGCCGGTCGAGCGGTTGAAGGCTGAGGTCTCGCTGAAATTTCCCAGGCCGTTGAAAATCGTGATCGTCCCCACCGGGTAGTTCAGCGGATCGTCGGCCGCTCCCCGCGGATCGCCCGCAAGCAGCGGCACGAGGCTCGGATTGCCGTTGATGGCGGCGATCGTATCCAACCCGTTCGAACTGGTCACCGACGGACCGGAATTTCCCGGCGCGAAGTAATCTCCCTGGGTGATGCGATGAATGGCTCCGCCGAAGCGAATGGTGTGATTCACTTTGTAAACTGCGCGGCTGTCGTAGCGCCCGAAGAGATCGCGCTGAATCGTCTGCCGCGGACCAACCACGCTCGGCCCCAGCGCAAACGATCCGATCTGCATGTGGAACGGCGCCGTCGGAAGAATGGTGGAATCGCCTAACGCGGGATTCAGCGCATTCACCATCTTCTGATAACCAAAGCGCGCGCTGTTGACAAATTTTCCGCGATTAAAATCAAGCCCGGCGACGGCGGCCGGAACATTGATCTGATTGCGGAAATTCGACAAGCTGTCGGACGGCCCGATGCCATTCGCATTGTCGTAGCTGAGCCGGACGAAACCCTTCATGTTGTCGGTGAAGTTGTAGTCAAAGCGCGCTACGAAGGAATTTTCGCGAAAATAAGCGCTCTGCAATGCGGTCGAGTTGAAGCCGAGGGTCGCCGGCAAGATCAGATCCGCCGTGGGCATCGGAAAAACTCCGTCCTGCTTGGTGCGCTCGCCGCCGATGAACAGGAATGCCTTATCTTTGATCAACGCCCCGCCGATTCCGAATCCGTACTGCTGGCGGCTATACTTCGGGCTTCCTGAGGGAAATCCGGCGAGCCCGACGACGCGGTCGCGGAAATTTCCAAACAGATTGCCGTGCCATTCGTCTCCGCCCGAGCGCGTCGTCACCCGCACCGCGCCGGTTGCGTTCAGCGATTGAAACAATTCCGGCGTAGCCCGCGAAACAATGACTTCGCGCACGGCTTCGGATGGCAGGCTGAACGTCGCACCGCCCCTGGTCTCATCCATCACTTCGACTTCATCGAAGTCGTAGTGAGTGGTGCGTCCCAGTTGGCTATTGATCGAAAGCGTCTGGAAGCCGCTCTTGCCCGGATCGAGAACGTGTCCATCCACGGCCTGCACGCCCGGCTCAAGCATCCCCGCGTTCAGAGAATTTCGCCCGTTAATCGGCAGGCGGTCGGGAACCTCACCGCTAAACTTACTCTCTAGCCGCAACGGCCCCGGATTGATCCATTCCAGTGTGAAATCGGCGGTTACGGCCGCCCCCACCACCACGGTCACCGCGCGCTGCACCGGCAACATGTCGCGCCCTTCGACAAGCACTACATAAGGGC